>JBMLQZ010000145.1:0-2782 GCA_049241285.1 Chitinophagaceae bacterium
GAAAAAATATTGTTAGATAGCACTACCAATGCAAAACAAGATATTCAAACAAAATCTTTGGTTGAAGCAAAAACAGAAGGAGAACAAATATTATCGGTAACAGAAAACTTTTTAACCAAAAACAATCATCTAGTTACAAAAGAAGAACTTACACAAACTGCTCAAGCCATGCAAGCATTACAATTGGCTATTACTATGGACGATAAAAATCTCATTCAAACCAAAATAGAAGAACTAAATGAAATTACTCGTCCATTTGCTGAAAGAGCTATGGATGCTGCCGTAAGCAAAGCAATGACTGGAAAAAATATTTTAGAATAATTCCAAACGCATCAAACTAAAAAGGAGGCTTTCACAATGCCTCCTTTTTTATGTTTAAAAATTTTCGTTTAAAAAATTAGGGTAGGCTTACTACCATTGCACTAGCTCCTCCTCCACCATTACAAATTCCTGCAACACCGTATTTACCAGCATGTTGTTTTAACACATGAATTAAGGTTACAATAATTCTTGCACCGCTACAACCTAGTGGATGCCCAATTGAAACAGCTCCACCATGAACATTTACTTTTTCTGGAGAAACACCCAATTTTTGCATATTGGCAATTCCTACTACACTAAAGGCCTCATTTAATTCTACAAAATCAATATCACTCATTTGTAAACCTGCTTTTACAACTGCTTTTGGCACAGCTAATGAAGGAGTTGTTGTAAACCATTCAGGAGCTTGTTCAGCATCTGCATAACTATTAATAATTGCCAATGGTTGAATACCTAAAGCATCAGCTTTTTCTCTACTCATTAATACAACAGCTGCTGCACCATCGTTCATGGTGCTTGCATTGGCTGCAGTTACTGTTCCATCTTTTATAAATGCAGGTTTTAGGCTGGCAATTTTATCAAATTTTACATTAAATGGCTCTTCGTCTTTTGAGATAACAATAGTAGTTCCATTTTTTTGAGGAATTTCTATTGGAACAATTTCTGCATCAAACCAACCTTTTTCTGTAGCTGCTTGACTACGTTTATAGCTTTCAATTGCAAAAGCGTCTTGTTCTTCTCTGGTAATATTACAGTCTTTTGCACATAGTTCTGCTGCATTACCCATGGCTTTGCCATCGTAAACATCTGTTAATCCATCTTTTGCCAAACCGTCTAAAAAACTTACATCACCATATTTGTTTCCCCAACGCATTTTGGTAGCGTAAAAAGGTACATTACTCATACTTTCCATTCCTCCTGCAACAACAACATCAGCATCACCTAACAAAATACTTTGTGCCCCTTGTGCTATTGCTTTCATACCACTTGCACAAACTTTATTTACAGTTGTACAAATCACTTTATCTGGTAATCCTGCAAACTTTGCAGCCTGACGAGCAGGTGCTTGTCCTAATCCTGCTTGAATGACACATCCCATCAACACTTCATCAATTATTTCTTTTGAAATACCCACTTTTTCTACTGCTGTTTTAATGGCAAATGCACCTAGTTGTGTAGCTGAAAAATCTTTTAAACTACCTCCAAAACTGCCTATTGGCGTTCTTACAGCTGAAACTATATAAACCGTTCTTGCATTCATTGTTTTATAATTAGAAAACAAATATAAGCGAATGAAACTAACATCTGTTAGCATATAGACGAATTTATACACTTCATTCACAACAAAATTGAAAAGTTTGGCAATTGTTTTGCCTATATAATTGGTTGCTCATAGTTTTACGCACTTTACACAATTACATTATGATGGGTAGATTTTGTTTTCAGCTTTTTGTATGCCTAGCAATGGTTTTTCACATTCAAGCACAAACAGTTTCGGGAAAATGGTATGGACTAGGAATTGTAAAAAATATGGATGGAAGCAACAATTATATGTCTGAGTTAAACTTAGAACAAAAAGGAAAAGTGGTAACTGGCACCATGAATTATTACTTTAGAGATAGTTTATTTAGCAACAAAATAGAGGGAACATTTAATGCAGCTACCAGAAAACTAACCCTTAAAAAACAACCGATTATTTTCTTTAAATCATCGAATACAAAAATTGGGATTGATTGTCCATCGTTTGCAGAATTTACGCTTAGAGTTTCAAAAGTAAATTCGGTATTAAGTGGTATCATGTATACAACTGATGATTACAAATACACTTGTCCTGAAATAAACTTTAGTTTCAAGAAAAATGAAGATTCGTTGGTACAATCACTCGAAAGATTTAAAGAACAAAATACCGAAGAAGCACCAGTTGTTGCCAAAATAAATAAGCCAATCAATATTGTAGAAGCCACATTTAAAAACAGGCTACAACAAATATTTCAAGAAATAGAAGTAGAAAACGATATACTTAAAATTGAATTGTATGATAATGGTGCAATTGATTACGATTCGGTTTCCCTATTTTTTAATCAAAAAGAAATAGTACCGAAAAGCATGCTTCATTTTAATGCAATTACGATTGATGTTACAGTAGATACAACTGTTGCCTACAATGAATTAAGCATGTTTGCACACAATGAGGGTGAAGTAGCCCCAAATACCGCTGTATTAATATTGTATGATGGTAAAAAAAGGCATGAAATTGTACTCAGTAGCGATATGAAAAAAAATGCAACCATTAGAATTATTTCTAAAAAGAAAAACCAATAATTGAGTATTACACATTTATTCAACAAAAAGTAAAATTTACCTCAAGTATTACAATTAACTGCCCCAAAAATTTCTGGTTTAACAAAAGAAAATGTAGAGAGATTAAATATGTTGTAGTACGGCAAAAAAGAGTTTAGGT
>JBMLQZ010000146.1:0-7313 GCA_049241285.1 Chitinophagaceae bacterium
ACGCAGTTTCCTGATATTGAATTTGCTTACTTTCAAAGTAATGTAGAAGGAGAGTTAATTAATAAATTACAAGAAGTAGGGTTTGATGTAGATGGAATTATACTTAACCCTGGTGGTTACACACACACATCTGTTGCAATAGGTGATTGTATTGCTGCAATTTCATCCCCTGTTATTGAAGTACATATTAGTAATGTACATGCTAGAGAAGCATTTAGACATATTTCTCATGTTTCGGCAAAATGTAAGGGCTCAATAATTGGTTTAGGAATGGAAGGTTATAAACTTGCTATCCAATATTTACAATCTATCAATCAACCTTCATAATTATTAAGATTTATTGTTTTGATAACTATATTGTTTACTGCATTTATCATTAGTTTTTTAGGTCAGTTGCCATTAGGTAGTATGAGTATGACTGCTACTCAAATTCGAGTTCAAGAAGGGTTGTCTGCTGCACTTTTATATATGTGGGGTGTTGTGATTGTAGAAATGATTTACCTAAGAATAGCACTAACTGGTATGGATTGGATATTTAGTCATCCTACATTTTTTAATATTTTAGGATGGATAACAGTTGTTTTTTTTATCGTTTTTTGAAAACATTCCATTAAAAGTGCTTATAAAAAAGGGGCTGAAAAAAAAGGAATATTAATCAATAATCAACTCAATAGGTTTGTTTTAGGTTTATCGCTTAGTGCGATGAATCCGGCTCAAATTCCGTTTTGGTTTTTATGGTCTAGTTATGCCTTAGAATGGAAAATTTTACAAAGCAATTCGTTGGCTTATAATTTATTTACTATTGGTGCAGGCTTTGGAACAGTAGGTGGATTGCTCTTATATATTTATGGAGGAAATTATTTAATTACTCGAAAAAATGTGAGTAATAAAAAACTAAATTTTATAATGGGGGGCATATTTTTTATTGCTGGATTGGCCCAATTATGGAGAATGTTGCACAAGTAACAAATTAGAATGGTAAGCCTATACCTAACTGAAATGCGTAATTTTTTACAGATATTCCATTTTGACGCATATTGCTCCATTCAAAATTTTTGATGCTCATCCAACCGTTATTGCCTAATCTAGCTGGGTCTTTTACCCTATAGGCAAAATCAACTCTCAATAAAAAATAAGAAAAATCGAATCTTAATCCTGTACCCATTGCAATGGCAATATCTTTTGTTAAGTTGTTTAATGAAACTACAGCTTGTGCATCGTTTGGATCTCTGTTGATATTCCAAATGTTACCAATATCTGCATATAAGGCACTTCCAACTTTTATTCCTGCAATGTTTGCTATTTGAAATCTATATTCAAAGTTTGTTTCTAAATTAAAATCTCCAAATCTATCGGTATATCCACTTGTTGAAGTATCTGTTTTTATTGAAGAACCTAGTCCTAATTGTCTTAAACCCCAAGCTCTCATACTATTTGGGCCACCCAGAAAATATTGTTTAAATACTGGAATACTTTGACCTTCAATAGGGATACCAACACCTACAAATATTCTACTAGCAATTTCTGTTTTCGGATATTTTTTTATGTAACGATATTCACCTTCTACTTTTAAAAATTTAAAAATGGATTTATTGTTTTTTGTAATTAAATGTGTAAACAAACCACTTTCTTCTAATGCTGCTCTGAAATAATGATTTTTTGTAGGATCTTTTTTACTGTTGAAATTAGAACTTATTGAGAATCCTAAACCTACTACATTACCATTTCTAAATGAATTTCTCAAAAAAGGATTTTGATTAAACAAATTAATCAATCCTGCTAAAGTATCTACTTTATAAAGCTCAATATTTGGAAGTTTTAATAAATAGGTGGTATTGCCTTTTGTTCCTTCTAAACCCAGATTTAAAACTAATGAACGTAATTGATAAAATCCTCTTCTATCAATATATGCACCACTTGTAGAAAGTAGGGTTCTTTTATTTTCGAATTTTCTAATAAAGTTTAATTTGTTTATTGGACCAATAATTCTAGGAAAACTAAAGGTGTTACTTAAACTAAGTTGAGTAGTTTGTAGAAAAGGTTTTCTGGCAACGCCATCTACAGAACCATCAATATTAAACTCAAAACCCAATCTAAAACTTGTTAAAGATTGAATGGCTTGTTTGCCAATATTTCTATTTCTGTAACTTAAATTGGTAGCAATACCCAATAAATTACCCGATCCAATATCTCCGGTATTTCTACTGCTTTCTAAATCAATGGTAAAGTTTTGCTTTTTTTCAGCAACCATAAAAAAATGAAAATCGATACTATCCTTATCACGTATAATTGCTTTTCCATCTACTTGTTTCCAAGTGCCTATTTGGCTTAATCTATTAATTGATTTATAGTATAAATCTTCGTTATACAAATTTTTATTTTGCAAGTAAGTATGTTCTCTTAATGGACGAATCTTAAATTTATCTTTTACATACTTTACAGTAGAACCTCTAAAAGTAGCAGTATGATAATTTGTATATTGTAAAATTGAATCTGCTATATAATAAGCATCTTTTATATCGGGATAATAATAAATATGCCCTACATAATATTGACGTGTAATAGAAGAGTCAGTAATTGGTTTTTGTAAAAAAGTAATATCCCATTTGGGGTTTTCTCTACGTTGTTTAGCAGCATCTGCTAAAATTTTTGCTTGTTCAAAAGGGTCTAAAGAAAGCGTTAGTAATTTACTATCTAATGTATCAATCAACGCATAAATATATTCTCTTCTATAATTAAATAATCCATTTTGGTGAAACCAATTGTTCAAGCGTTCTATTTCGTTGTTAATAGCTTGTTTGTTATATGGTTTTCCTGGTTTTAAATAGCTATTTTTAGCTTGTTCTAAAGTAAGTTTTTGTATGGTAGAATCTATTGGAAAAGTAGTAGTATCTAATAATTTATAGGTAACAGATTGTATGGTGATATTTTTACCAATATCAATATTCATAGATATGGTTGTTCTAATTTCATCTGTTTTAACCGTATCGAATTGATATGTTGGTTTTAAAGTTGCATAGTAATAACCTTGAGAATTTAAGTAAGCATTCATGAAGGTTACTGTTCTTCCAATATTTACAGTATCAAAAACAGCTGGATTCTTTAACTTGTAAACTATACCAAATTGTTGCATTTTTCTAGCCTTCAAACTATCATCCCAATAATTGGTTAGCTCAGTTATTAATCGTTTACGTTCTTCTTTTGAAAGGCCACTATCTTTTAAATTGATTTTATTTTCAAATACAAAGGGAATTTTTTTTGGATGATTTTTTACAATAGTGCAACTACTTATTATTATTGCAAAACCAGCAATCACTAGAAATGATAAAAGATTGGTTGTTTTGCTAAATAAATGCATCATAATGTTAAGTAAAAACGAAGTCAAATATATTCAATCTTTATGCCACAAAAAACAAAGAAACGAAACGGGGCTATTTATTGTTGAAGGTGTAAAGTTGATAGAAGAACTTTTAACTAGTAATTTAGAGATTCAAAAAATTTATGCATTATCAAGTTGGTTACAAGAGCACCAATTATATCAATCCATAACAACCATAGTTGAGTCATTTGAACTAGAAAAAATTTCATCACTACAAAGTCCTCAAGCTGTTTTGGCAGTTGTTAAACAACCATTTAGTATTTCAGAATTACCAATGGATTCAACCGGAATAATTCTTTGTTTAGATGGCATACAAGATCCTGGTAATTTAGGAACCATTATTAGAATAGCTGATTGGTTTGGAATTGAACACATTGTTTGTAGCAGCAATACCGTTGAACTGTATAATCCTAAAGTTATTCAAAGTACTATGGGTAGTTTTTTAAGGGCAACTGTTCATTACACCAACTTAACTGATTATTTATCTAATACTTCTTTACCAGTTTATGGTGCTTTACTTGATGGTGAAAATATTTTTGAAATTACAAAACCTCAAAATGCAGTTATAGTTATTGGTAGTGAAGGAAAAGGAATCAGCTCAGAATTATTGCCATTTATTCAACATCCCATTACCATTCCTAAAAAGGGTGGGGCAGAAAGTTTAAATGCAGCAGTGGCAACGGGTATTTTAGCCGCTTTTTTCTGTTAATTATTTTATTTAGTTGTAAAAAAAGGTAACAATTTTTCTCTCCAATCATTTGGCAAAGCTGCTTTTTCCCTAGTCTCTGCATCTATAAAGTACAAAACAATTTTACCAGTAGTTAGTAGTTTTTCTTGTTCATTATAAACTTCTTGTTCAAATTCAATTTTATGATGAACAGGCAAATGGTGTAGATTGGTTTTTACAGTTAATAAATCATCATAAAAAGCAGGACGTAAATATTTACAATGCACTTCTACAATAGGCATAATTATACCAGCTTCTTCTAAATTTTTATAAGTAAATCCTAATGATCGAATAAATTCTGCTCTTCCTACTTCAAAATACTGAATGTAATTGCTATGATAAACTACCCCCATTTGATCAGTTTCTGCATATCTAACTCTTACTGTTGTTTTGCTTTCGTACATAGTTATTCTTTTGTTGTTGGTAAAGTTATAATGTAGTCTTGTTTATCCACAAATTAATAGAACAAGGTTTGTTTTTATCGTCTCAAATTATCTTTAATTGCTTTTGGCATTATTTTAAGAATACAAAATCAATATTTGTTTTTTGAATGATGATATAGTGGTCTAAAAGTTATTTTGATTTATCGTATTTGGTATAAAGTGTAAGAATATGAAAATGTTTATTCGAATAAAAACTTGGCTCTATTTATTTAGCATAATTATAACGTTATTTACCCAGCGTTTAATGGCTCAAGCCACCATTGCAACAACTGATATTGATGCAAATTTTAAGCTAGCAAAAGAACAGTTTAATAAAGAACAATATGCTATTGCTTATCCCATTTTTTCATCATTATACCAACAGCAAAATGTAGCATCAAATTATCCCAATCATATTGCTATAGAATCGGCTTATTTCTACATTATTTGTGGATTAAAATTGAATAAATCACACCATGAAACATTGGCACTGAATTTTATTCAAAATACTGCAAATACACATCGAATTCAAATGATGAGTTATGAATTGGCTGAATACTATTTTCGATTAAAAAAATATGATGATGCCTTAGCCTTTTATGCCAAAACCGATATTAAAAATTTAAGTAACACAGCTATTGCAACCTTAAAATTTCATAAAGCATATTGTTTGTTTACGGCACAAAAGTTTAAGGAAGCCAAGCCTTTATTTAATGCCATTCGTCAAATTCCACAAGATGAAAATTATATTGATGCTAACTATTATTACGGCTTTATAGCATTTTACGATAAACAATATAATGAAGCACTAAATGCTTTTACAGTTGCAGAAAACGATGCTTCATATAGTAAAGTAGTGCCTTTTTATATTGCAGAAATTCACTACTTTAATAATAATAGAGATGTTGCCTTAAGCTATGCAGAAAAGCAAATTCAAAAAGGTGGACAATTTTATGATTTGCAATTAAAACAACTTGCTGGTCAATTGTATTTTGATAAAAGACAATTTGCAAAAGCACAACCTTATTTAGAAGAATACATTAATAAAACAGAAAAAGTAAGTAGGGAAGATTTGTATGAATTAAGCTATTGTTATTATGAAGCTGGTGTTTGGAAAAAAAGTATTGAAGGGTTTAAACAATTAGGTGGAAAAGAAGATTCTTTAGCACAAAATAGTATGTATTTACTTGCAGATGCTTATTTGAAAACTGATCAAAAAGTGAATGCACGAAATGCATTTTTATTTTGTGCCAGCAATAATAGTAATCCAACTCAAAAAGAAATTTCAACATTTAGTTATGCTAAATTATCTTATGAATTAGGTTATACTGATGTAGCATTGAGAGAATTGCAACAGTTTATTATTCAATATCCAAAAAGTAATTATTTACAAGATGCAACAGAATTATTGGTGATTGTTTTAGCAAATACCAGTAATTATAAAGATGCATTAACACTTTTTGAGAGCTTGAAAAATAAAAGTGAAACTGCTCAAAAAATGCATCCTAAAATTTTATACGGTAGAGCGGTTGAATTAATAAATGATCAACAAATTACTCAAGCCGATGTATTGTTGTCTCAATTAATGCAATTGCCGTTTAATACTACTTATTTAGGATTTGTAAATTTTTGGAAAGGAGAAATTGCATACAGAACTAGTCAACTAGATGCTGCTATTCTATTTTTAAAAGCTTACTTAAGTAATCCACAAAACAACGGAGAAGTTAATGTTACAAATGCTACTTACAATTTAGCATATTGCTACTTAAAAAAAGAGGAATATAAGTTAGCACAGAAATATTTTGAACAAATTGCAAGTATACAGCCTAATGCTACAGCTTTACAACAAGATGCTTTTGTAAGAAATGCAGATTGTTATTTTATGAATAAACAATTTAAGCAGGCTTTAAAAATGTATGAAGAAGTAATTAGTCTGCAATTAAAAAATGCCGATTATGCCATGTATCAAAAAGCAATTATTGCCGGTGCTTCTAATCAAAATGCCGATAAAATAACCATTCTTCAGCAGCTTCTTCAACAATATCCAAGTTCAGGTTTAGTGTCAGATGCTCAAATAGAAATTGCCAATAGTTATTTGTCAAACGAACAATTTAATGAAGCAATTCCACCATTGCAACAAGTAATTGCAAATAAACAAGCAAGTGCTTTATGGCCACAAGCATATTTAAAAACGGGTGTTTCGTATTTTAATTTGAATAAGAATGATGAAGCACTTAGCAACTTTACAACACTAGTAAAAAAATATCCAAACTCACCAGAAAGTGAAGATGCAATTGAGTATATCAGAAATATATTTATAGAAAAACAACAACCGGGAAATTTTGTGGCATTTATGCAACAAAATGGAAAATCAATTACTACTTCAGAAGCCGATTCTTTAACCTATCGTTCTGCAATGATTCAATATGAATCAAAAGATTTTGCTGCATCAAAAATTGGGTTTGAAAATTATTTGTCTCAGTACAATAATGGTAAGTTTTCTATTGAAGCACATTATTTTTTAGCAGAAATTCATATTTATAATAAAAACGTAACAGAAGCCCTGCCACATTACAATGCAGTAGCTTCAAAAGCACCTAATAAATATGCAGAAAGAAGTTGTTTGCAAAGTGCTAGAATTTATTATTTCGATTTAAAAGACTATCAGAATGCTCAAAAATATTTTGCTCAGTTAAAAAATATTGCAACACAACAAGAAAATAGGCTAGAAGCCATGAGGGGCTTATTACGTTGTCAATATAAACTACAACAGTTTAACGATGCT
>JBMLQZ010000147.1:0-9490 GCA_049241285.1 Chitinophagaceae bacterium
AGATATTTTAACCAACTTACATATTCCAGATTTAATTCATCAACATCAACAATTACAGCCATTAGCTACGTTAGCTGTAACCAATAGAATAAGTAGTAGATATTTTTTATTCAATCAACAAAATCAACTTTGTGGTTGGAGGAATGTTCAAACCAATGAAGAAAAAGGAGCAGTTACACATTTCACTCCAGAACAAAAAACAGCATTACAACCTAAAGCATTTAGCGGTATTCAAATTATTCAATCTGCTATATTTCCAAAAATTATTCAAGAAGGTAAATTTTCAATTGTAGATGTGTATTTGCATTTATGCGAAACACATTCAATTATAGCTTTTGATCATTCTGATAGTTTATTAATAGATGTTGGAAAGCCGGAAAATATTCTGAAAGCGGCAGAATTATTTACTTAGTAATATTTCTTTTTAAATAGGTTGAATAGTCTGGAATAATGGCCTCATATTCCTCATGCATAAATGGCGATGTAATAATAAAATCTGCAGTAGATCGGTCACAAGCCATAGGAATATTCCAAACTGCACATAAGCGTAATAAGGCTTTTACATCAGTATCATGTGGTTGAGCTTCCATAGGATCCCAAAAAAATATAACCACATCTATATCACCAGTGGCAATTAAACTTCCTATTTGCTGATCGCCACCTAATGGGCCACTAAAAAATTTTTTCACCGGTCTATCTAGCGATTCTTCCACTAATTTTCCGGTTGTTCCGGTAGCAAACAATTCATGCTTTGCCAAAGTTTGCCTATTAAAATAGGCCCATTCTACCATGTCTTGTTTTTTATTGTCATGGGCAATTAAGGCAATACGTTTTCTGCTTTGTAATATTTTAGATGTATGCATAATTATTTAGATAATTATCGAAAATATTAATTCTACATTATAAATTGTATTAAATTGCCCTAATTATACAAATACGCATATTTTTAGTTATTAATCCATTGCTGAAAGAAAAATCTAAATTGCCTACACATGAGTATCGAAGCATCTTTGCCAACAAAAATTAAAATCATGGTCATTGAAGATAATGCACCAATGCAGTTGGTTCTGAGCCATCATTTAAAAGAAAAATTTGAGGTTTCAATGTTTAACGATGGGTTTGAAGCAATGACCTATTTACATGAAGGCAATTTAACCGATATTATTATTTCAGATTTAAATACACCTCGTATGACTGGTTACGAATTGATTGATCAATTAAGAGCCAGCGGTTTTTTTAGCTCTATTCCAATTATTGTTTTGTCGGGTGAAGAAAGTACAGAAACCAGAATTAAATGTTTAGAAGCAGGTGCAGATGATTATTTAGTAAAACCATTTAATCCAAGAGAATTGCTGGCAAGGTTAAATGCTATTTTGAGAAGAACAGGTAAAGTATCATCTAATTAATTTTTTCAGTCAAAATGCCCAAAACAACAAACTATATTGCTTTAATTGATGTGCCAGCAGCTACACAAACTGCTTTACGACAATGCGATTTTGGAAATCATGAATTTATAACTTTTTCTAGTGGAGTTGAAATGTTTTCAAAATGGGAAAGAGAGCATTTGCAAATAAAAACAGTAATTGTAGAAGGAGAAATTATGGGGCCAAATGGGGTTCCACTTTTACAAGCTTTACAGTTAAAAAAGTTTGTAAATGTGCCTTATTTTATTTTAACCAATAATGTGGTAGGTAATCCATTACAAGTGGCATTGAAATTTGGCGTAGCCGATGTGTTTCGTTTACCTATTAAACCAAAAGTGTTAACTACTAGAATTAATTTTTTAATAGAACATTGGTACGAATTGCAAAAAGGCGATAAAACTGCTTCAATATCTTCATTTAAAACACCTACCATTAAACGAATTTTTGATGTTGTTTTTGCAGGTACTGCATTATTATTGCTTTCTCCGCTTTTTTTATTAGTGATAGTTTTATTAAAATTAGAATCTAATGGTCCTGCATTTTACTATTCGTTAAGAGTAGGCACAGGATACAAAATATTTAAGTTTTTTAAGTTTAGATCAATGTATGTAAACGCAGATAAGCGTTTGAAAGATTTAAAACACTTAAATCAATATGCACCAGAAGTAGCAGCAGAAGAAGTAGTTACCAATACATTATTGCTTTGTGATGATTGTAAAAAAATGGGAACAGGCTGTCAGGCTCCCTTTTTTGCTGATGATAATAAGTGGTGCGAAAAACAATTTAACGATTACAAAAAAGCAAATGCTGGCTCTGCCTTTTTTAAATTAAAAGATGATCCAAGAATTACTAAAGTAGGTAAAGTATTAAGAAATACTAGTATTGATGAATTGCCGCAATTATGGAATGTGATTATTGGAGATATGAGTATTGTAGGAAATAGACCTTTGCCTTTGTATGAAGCAGAAAAACTAACAACAGATAGATACTCACTACGTTTTATGGCTCCAGCTGGAATAACGGGTTTATGGCAAGTTGAAAAAAGAGGAAAAGGCGAAATGAGTGAAGATGAAAGATTAATGCTCGACAACAAATATGCTCAAAGCCACAGCTTTGCAAACGATATTCGTTTGATATTACGTACCATACCGGCTTTATTTCAAAAAGAGAATGTGTAAATATTAATGTATTCTAACCCATTCTTTTTTATCAAAATCATATTGTTTAATTACTTTGGCTGGGTTGCCAACAGCTACCGAATAAGGTGGAATATCTTTTGTTACAACAGCACCCGCTGCAATTACAGAATGCTTTCCTACAGTTACTCCTGCAGTTAATACAGTATTGGCAGCTATCCAACAATCATCTTCAATTGTAATGGTAGATGTAATAGTTGGTTGTGCATGAATAGGTAAGTTAATGTTAGTGTAAACATGGTTTAAGCCACTAGCAACAATATTTTGAGCCATAATTACATTGTTGCCAATGGTAACTGGTCCTATTATCGTATTGCCCATTCCTACTAAACTATTATCTCCAATTAATACATCTCCAACTCCGTTATTAATAGTGCAAAAATCTTCAATCGTACTATTTTCTCCTAAAACAAATTGATTAAATGGTAATACATCCATTCTTGAACGCCAACGAACTTTAGAACCTTTTTTACGCTTGTGAATAAACGGGTTAACAAACCATTTTACCCAAAGTCTAGGTCTTGCTTCTCCTGATGGAATCAACATCCAATGAATTAGTTTTTTTAATCTAGGATTGTTTTTTAAGGTTGCTTTTATTGAAGACATACGGTTGTTTTATCGAGTGCTTTTAAACCAAAGCCAATAACTATGAAATAGGGTGTATCAAAAATGAAAATAGTGTTTTTTAATTGAATTTAAGCCATGAATTTCATTGGAAAAATGCATCAATCTGTTTCATTTCATTCAATTAATTGTCAAATAATTCACACAATAGCAACATTAGGTTGTTTACAGCCAAAATGCTCTATAAGGTTGTAGGCAATGTTAACAATTTACAGTAGGTTTGTTGCCACAGTTAAAATTTTTTGGAATGAAGTTTATAGTATCATCTTCGTCTTTACTAAAACACCTGCAACAAATTAGTGGTGTTATTAATGCCAATACCGTTTTGCCAATATTAGAAGATTTTCTTTTTGAGATTAATGAAAAGAAACTCAGTATTGTAGCTACCGACTTAGAAACAGTTATGCGTGTGCAGATGAGTGTTGAAAGCAAAACAGATGGTAAGGTTTGTATTCCTGCTAAAATCTTGATTGATTCTTTAAAAAATATTCCAGACCAACCATTAACGTTTAATATTGATAAAAACTTTGCAGTAGAAATTACTAGTGATAATGGTAAATACAAAGTTCCAGGAGAAAATCCAGATAATTTTCCAAAAGAGCCAGCTTCAGACGATGCTACTGGCTTTACTATGAAAAGTGGTGCTTTGGTAACTGCCATTAATAAAACGCTTTTTGCAGTAAGTAACGATGATTTACGCCCTGCAATGACTGGTGTTTATTTTGAATTAAGTAAAGAAGGTGTTCAGTTTGTAGCAACAGATGCTCATAGATTGGTAAGATATAAGCGTACCGATACTTTTGCTACTAAAACCGATAGTTTTATTGTGCCTAAAAAGCCATTGAATCTTTTAAAAAATGCTTTACCAGATAATGATGACGAAATTACGGTTAGCTACAATAGTAATCACCTATTTATTAATCATGGCGATGTGAAAATGATTTGTAGACTCATCGATGCTCGTTTCCCAGATTATAGAGTAGTCATTCCTGCTGAAAATCCATATAAACTTATTGTATCAAAATCTGATTTTCAAAGTGCGTTACGTCGTGTAAGTATTTTCAGTAATAAAAGCACCAATCAAGTGGCATTAAGTATTACTGGTAGCGAATTAAACATGATTGCACAAGATGTTGATTTTAGTTTTGAAGGAAATGAAAGAATGAATTGCCAATACGATGGAGAAGATTTACAAATTGCTTTCAATGCTAAGTTTTTAATTGAAATGTTGAATGCAGCAGATACTAATGAAGTGTGTTTAGAACTTTCAACACCTACAAAAGCTGGCTTAATAAAACCTAGCGAACAAGCTGAAGGGGAAGATTTACTAATGTTGGTAATGCCATTAATGTTGAATAATTAATTGTTGCTAATAACCTTTTTAAAATGTCTATTGTTAATTTCAATAGACATTTTTTATGCCTATAACTTGCCCAAAAAATTTCTGTATAAATAACTATTTTTAATTAGAAAAAAATTGCCTTTGCCATGCTTCAACAATTTATTCAACACTTTCAAACTTTAGAACAACGACCCCTAGAACGTGCAGCCTATATTGTACTTGGTATGTTAGTTTTATGGATGATAGAAG
The DNA here is from genome assembly GCA_049241285.1 of Chitinophagaceae bacterium. Lineage (GTDB taxonomy): Bacteria > Bacteroidota > Bacteroidia > Chitinophagales > Chitinophagaceae > Parasediminibacterium. The sequence goes on from JBMLQZ010000147.1 coordinate 4,836, forward strand.
CTGCCATTCCATTTATAGAAATGCATTACAAACGCAATAAATTAAAACATGCTTCAGTTAATCTTGGCTTTACGGCTATACACTTAATTTTTCATACATTTTTTGCCATAATAATTGTAGCAATTAGTAATTGGTGTGCTTCAAATTCATTTGGTGTAGTTTATTGGATAAATGCTTCACCCTTTGTCACCATCATTATCGCTGCATTAATCATTGATTTTTTTGTAGGTTGGTTAGTGCATATGTTAGAACATCAAGTGCCATTTATGTGGCATTTTCATGTAATACATCATGCAGATAATAATGTAGATGTTACTTCTGGTCTACGCCATCATCCAATTGAAAGTATATTTAGAGGAATTTTTATTTTTATGGGTGTGGCACTATCTGGTGCACCTATGTATGCAGTAATGATGTATCAAACCTTATTGGTTTTAGCAACAGCTTTTACTCATGCCAATATTTTATTACCACTATGGGTAGAAAAATGGTTAAGTTATATTATAGTTACACCTGCCATGCATAAAGTACACCATCATTTTCAGCAACCATATACTGATAGTAATTATGGAGCAGTTTTTGCAATTTGGGATAGATTTTTAGGAACATGGAAGCACTTAGATAAGCAACAAATTCAATATGGGTTAGATCGATATTACCCTAATCATAAAGATGAGGAATTTATTACATTAATGAAATATCCTTTTACAAAACATACGTAGCCATGAATATTTTTGAATGGTTGGTAGAGAGAAGAAAACCAAATGCTATGGGGAAAATTAGTGTTGATAATCTAGATGATTTTCAAAAAGATATTCCGCTCTTTTGGCAAATAATAATTGTATTGTTTGGATTTGCAGGTATTGGATGGTTTTTTTGGATAACAATTGTTGAAAATGAAATTATGCAGTCATGGAAGGCTATTGTGGTATTTGCTGTGTATCTATTAATTGCACGTTATATAAAGTCTAAGCCAAATATGCGTAACATGGGTTTATTTGGTGGCTTAATCAATCATCCATTTAGGTATTCAGATAATATCAATAGAATGTTGTTTCTGCTAGAAGCTATTTTATTTCCAGGCAAAATAATGGTTGCTGCTTTGCAAATAGTTTGGAAATTTTTAAAAAGATAAATCTTCATATTTGCAATAAATTTATTGAATGAAGATAGTAGCAATGATACCTGCACGTTATGCAGCCACTCGTTTTCCTGCAAAATTAATGCAACAACTAGGTACTAAAACAGTTATAAGACATACACATGATAATACGTTTGCTACCGGTTTGTTTGATGATGTTTTTGTGGTAACAGACAGTGAAATTATTTACGATGAAATTACTAATAATGGTGGCAAAGCTGTAATGAGTAAAAGTGTACATGAAAGTGGCAGCGATCGTATAGCAGAAGCAGCATTGGCTATGGATGTTGATGTAATTGTAAATGTTCAAGGCGATGAGCCATTTGTAAAAAGAGAACCTTTAGAAAAACTATTACAAGTTTTTGAAGACGAGAATGCAAATGTACAAGTGGCATCGTTAATGCAAATATTAACGGACGAACAATCTATTAACGATCCTAATTATGTGAAAGTAGCCGTTGATAGAAATATGAATGCACTTATGTTTAGTCGTTCTCCTATTCCATATCATAGAGATAAAAATATTCCTGCAACCTATTACGAACATATTGGTGTTTATGCTTTTCGTAAAAATGCGTTATTGCAATTCACTAATTGGAGTATGACACCGTTAGAATCTTTAGAAAAAATAGAATGTTTACGTTATCTTGAAAATGGTGTTCCCTTAAGAATGGTTGTTACAGAATATATGGGTGTAGAAATTGATACACCTGAAGATTTGCTGAAAGCGGTTAAGTATTTATAAGGTTAAAAACTTAGCTGGTTTTTTAGCTTTACTGTTTTTAATTGAATAACCTTTTTTGTGCATGTAAGTACTTATTCATACAATAGGCTTCAATAATATTTGTATTTACTTATCACAAAAATCAATAAAAATAAATAAAACAATTTTCTCTTTATTGTACTGCGTATTCAAAATACAATTAAATTGTATAAATTTTCATTCCGTTATCAATCGATTAACCTGTTTATGATGCTTAGGTTTGGGCTTTTTTTTGTAGTATTTGCATTTAATTGTTCCTGTAATTTTTTATCTGCACAATCTAGAATTCCATTTAACTTATTAATTGATGATAGTATACAAAAAAAGCAAAATGAAAAAGAATTATTAGCATATCATCAATCTTTATTGAAGAAAATTGAAAATCCGTATAAGAAAGATTATACATCTATTTACGAAGAAAGGTTTAAATATATAAGAGAAACCGTTACTAGTTCTTCTACCATTACTGCTCAAAAAGCCAATAATTATCTGCAAGCAATAGTCAACAAAATTGTTTCTGTAAATAAAGAATTACAAGATAAACCCATTAGAGTCTTTTTTTCAAGAAGTGAAGTGCCCAATGCATATAGTATGGGTGATGGTTCTATAGCAATTAATATAGGTTTAGTAAACTTTCTTACAACTGAGGCAGAACTAGCGTTTGTTATTTGTCATGAGTTAGCACATTTTTACTTACAACATACTGATAAGGCAATAAAGAATTATGTTGAAACAATTAATAGTACAGCCTATCAAAATGAAGTAAAACGCTTGTCAAAGCAAGAATTTAATGTAAACAAAGAGATTCAAAAAATTGAAAAAACAATTGTTTTTGATGTAAAAAAACACAGTAGAAGTAATGAATTAGAAGCTGATAATTGGGCTTATAGATTTTTAAAAAATACTCAATATAATACCAAAGGAGTAATAACTTGTTTACAGGTGCTTAATAATATTGATGATAGTTTACAAGCACAAAAAGTTAAGCTTGATTCTATACTACATTTTGCAAATTATCAATTCAAAAAAAGTTGGCTACAAAACGAAACGAGTATTTTTAGTAAAATGAATCATGATGAAGAAGTGGCATTAACAAAACAAGAATTAGATTCTTTAAAAACGCATCCTGATTGTTTAAAGCGTATTGGTGTATTAAAAGATTCAATTGCTAAAGATAAAAATGTTAATGATTTTACTATTAGTGATTCATTATTTTATCAATTAAAATTCAGCTTTCAGAAAGAAATAAATGAAAATCATTTTGAATTAAAAGCATATTCAAAAAACTTATTTTACGCCTTGTATTTATTGCAAAATAATCAACATAGAGCTTATGCTATTTATTCAATTGCAAGGTGTTTTAATTTAATGTACGAAGCTCAAAAAAATCATACTCTAGGAAAATATGTAGACAAAGAAAACCGATATTTTTCTGCCGATTACAATAAAATTCTTCGCTTTATTGATAAAGTAAAAATTTACGAATTAGCATCTATCAATTATTTTTTTTGTGAACAATACAAATCGCAAATGCAACAATTTCCTGCTTTTATGAAAGAGTATACTGTAGCTCAAAAAAACTATCAAAGCAACTAAATCAAATCAAATATCAAAACTAACATTATGACCAAACGTTTCTTAACACTTAGTTTATTACTAAGCAGTTTTTTCTTTTTTAGTGCTGTTAATGCACAAAAAGTTACCCTTGAAAATGTAAAGAAGATTACCCTTCGTCAGTCAAATCCTATCAAAGAAGGTTCAGAGGTAAAAGGCTATTATTTCTTTTATCAAACCGATAAGGTTAGTAGAAAAGTGAGTGAGTTTACGTTAGACATCTTCGATAATAATCTCGTAAAGCTTAAGTCTGTTGTATTTGAAGATGATAACGATACCAGAATCTTAGAATCTTCTTTCAATGGTGTTGATTTAATATTTATGTTTTTTAAAGACGATCAAAATATTTTAGAGTATCAAGTATATGGGGCAGATGGTAAAAAAAAGAATGTATACACCAAAACGCTTACGAGAAAAGACAAAACCTACATAACTAGTATGTATAGGTTAAACGATAGTGAATCTCAGTTTTCAGGTATATATCCTATAGAAGGTAAGGGCTTTATTTCAAATACACCTAGTAGAGAAGATGGCGATTATACTTTTAGCTTAGATTATTTTTCTAGTGAAACAAAAAAACAGTGGTCATACACACCTAACTTGCAAGGCAAAGCGTTTATTGCTGATTACTTAGGTACATTTAAAGATGTTGTTTTTATAGAAGTATTATCCACTTCAAGTGTTTTTGATAGAAACCCAGATTCATATATTATTGGGATATCGTTACAAACTGGCAAGCAGTTATTTATGAAAAATACGATCACACCAAAAGTTACTTTTTATCCTCAATCATTATCGGTATTAAATGATGGAAAGGCATACATATATGGAGAATATTTTAATGCAGGAGGAAATTTAATGAAAGATCATTCAGCCGGATTTGCATTTTGGAATATAGATGAAAAAGGAACTGTGATTAATGAAAAATACAACTCTTGGAGCAAAGACATGAGTAAGTACATGAATGTATCTGCTGAAGGCAAAATTGATGATTTTGGCTATATGTTTTTACATAATATTACGCAAATGGAAGATGGCAGTATTTATGCAGTTGGTGAAGGATATAAAAAGGTATTAAGTGCTTGGGGTATAGTTGGTCAAGTAGCTGGAGTAAATGCAAATAGTGTTACCAAAATG
>JBMLQZ010000147.1:9500-9855 GCA_049241285.1 Chitinophagaceae bacterium
CTGATATGATAGCTATAAAATTTGATAAAGATTTTAAAGTTGTATCTGCCAAAATTTATCCAAAAAATCAAAATAACATTGAACTGCCTGCAGGTTCAATGTATTCAAGTACAGTAGCATTAGGAAAATTTATTAAATACAATTATGGAGCCTTTGATTTTGAATATGTTCAAACTTCAAAAGATTTATCCAATCATACAATTTATTATTCCGATTTTGAAAGAAGCAAAGGCTATAAAGGTGCTACATTTAATGCAATAAGTATATCGGCAGGAGGTAAAACAACAACAGACAAATTAGAACTAAAGTCAGAAGCATCTTCATTAAGGGTTTTGCCTGCAAAAATTGGTCAAGT
>JBMLQZ010000148.1:0-2995 GCA_049241285.1 Chitinophagaceae bacterium
TTAAGTAAAGAATATCCCGAATTGTTTAACGATACCCTTAATAATGGTAGTAGAAACCAACATTTAAGTCCGTCTGCAAGTGGCGGATTTAGTGTAACGTATATTTCAGTTGGTACTTTGTTTAGAAAATCTAACTTAAATGAAGTGTCTTCAACATTTAAACAATTTGAAACCAATAGAGCCATTATTTCTAGAAGAGTTGCAGAAGGCAATCCATATTGGGTAAATGCAGGAAGACCAACTACTACTGATGGTTACGCACAAGGATATAATAGATATGCTCAAGACGTTTTAGTGCCTGCATTTTTAGCAGCATACACTGGTAAAGATGCTAATGGAGTTTCTTTGGTTAACCAGTCGAATAAATCTATTAAATCCAATCCTTTTAGTGGTGTAATACCAAAACCCAATTGGCAAATGACCTATACAGGATTGTCAAAAATTCCTGCATTGGCAAAGAAGTTTAGTGCTATCACACTTACACATGGGTATAATGGTAATTTAAGTATGAACAGTTTTACCAGTGCATTAAATTATATTGATCCATTTCGTTTTGGAGCTCCAGGATTTATAGATACAGTAAGTGGAAATTATATTCCATTTTATTTGTTACCGAATATCACTTTAAGAGAGTCATTTAGCCCATTATTAGGCATAGATGTTACTACAAATAATCAGTTGAATGTTAAATTTGAGTACAAGAAAAGCCGACAACTCAGTTTAAGTTTAATAGATTATCAATTAAGTGAAACCAACAGTACAGAATGGGTAATTGGAGCTGGTTTTAGAATAAAAGGTTTAGTGCTTCCTTTTAGTTTGCCAGGTATGAAAGGAGCTAAAAAATTGCAAAACGATATTAGTTTTAGATTAGACTTATCTAGTAGAGATGATGCTACAAGTAATAGTCGCTTAGACCAAGAAAATGCCTATGGAACAGGAGGGCAAAAAGTAATTACCATACAACCTTCTATTGATTATGTTTTAAACAATCGTTTAAACATCAAATTATTCTTCGATCAAAGAAGGGTTACACCATATATTTCGTCAGCAGCACCAACCATTAATACAAGAGCTGGGTTGCAAATAAGGGTGAGTTTGGCACCATAAAAGTGTTGAGTAATCTGTTTAAATATCATTTTTAGATTTCTAAAAATTCAGTCATTGTTTATTCTAAATAATTGCATTGCAATATCTTTTATCATTGAATCATAGAAGGCATAGTAGTAAAATATTCTTTTCAACGGAAGGCCAAGTATTAAGGATATAGTTCAATTCATCTTCTAAATACAAGCAAAAACGACTAAAATTTCTAAAAAAAATTATTTGGTATTAAAAAATAATATTCTCTATTCTTTTTTTAATTAAATTACCTCGTAAAGAATAAACACTCTTTCCATGAAGAATACTAACTGCTCAATTCATGCATTGCATTTTTTCAAAAAGCTCTTAATACTTTTTGGGTGTATTTGTTTATCTATGAAAGAATCTATTTCACAGAATTATAATTTCCCAACTGCTGGTTTACAGGGTACAAAAATAGGAGCTTGCCCAATAACTGTTTCTTCGGGTAATTTTTTTGATAATGGAGGTTCTGGTGGAAATTATTTAGCAAGTGTAAATCAGGTTGAAGTAACTTATTCAGCTGCAACTGCTGGACAGTGCCTACAAGTAGCTTTTACTTCATTTAGTATGAATGATACTTACTTTTTGTGTTTTGGACCGAATAATTGTTGCGATTATTTAGAAATTTTTGATGGTCCAAGTAGTACAGGCACATTACTTTATAGAAATTGTACAGTTTCACCTGGCACAATTACTAGTACCACAGGGAGTTTAACATTTAGATTTACCTCAGACGGTTCTGTACAGCTAGGTGGCTGGGCGGCCACTTTTTCAACAGTTACCTGTGCTGGTGGTCAAACAAGCACTTCAAATAGTGATTGTGTTAATGCTACTAGCATGTTTGCCTCAGGTATTTTTGCTAATACAACAACAGGATTAGGCATTGTAGCTGAAGGATGTGCTGATTGTTTTATTGGTGAAAATTATTCTCATTGGTACACGTTTACTGCAGCAACTTCAGGCACTTTGGGTTTTACAATTGACCCTTCAAATAATTCTACAGATTTTGATTTTGCATTATTCCCTGCAAATGCTAATTGTGGAAGTTTGGGAACACCTTTGCGTTGTTCAAGAGCATTAGTAGCTGGTGGTGGTAATACTGGATTGGGTAATAATGCTGTAGATAATTCGGAAGGAATTTCGGGAGATCAATGGGTTGCACCCATAAATGTAGTGTCTGGTCAAACTTATAAGCTGCTAATAAATACCTATAGTGCTAATAATACTGGTTTCACTTTCACCTTTACAGGAACAGCAGATATTCAAAGTGCCACCTCTACCACTTGGAATGGTTCTACATGGAGTAACGGTTCTCCGAATAGTTCCACAGATGCTGTAATAGCTAGCAGTATTGCTCCATCTACTTTTACATGTAAATCTTTAATCATTGGCAATGGCGAAAGTTTAAACATAACTGGTATTACTGCTAGCATCAATGGAGATATCATTAATAATGGTAATGGAATCTCTGGTTCAGGTATAATAACAATTGCAAATGATGTTACTATTAGTGGTAATGCTGTAACCATACCTAGTGGTAGTAGAATTAATGTAACCACTGGTACATTAACCACAGGAGGTTTACTAAGAATAGCTTCAGGAGGAGCCATAGTTGGCAATTATAACAATATTAATGGCTTAGTTACTTTAGAAAAAAATATTATTGGTCAACGAGGTTGGCGAATGTTTGCAAACCCGTTTTCTTCTATTCAAACATTCAGTAGTATAGCAACCAACAATGGAATAACAATAGGAACATCCAATGGTGTAGCGGGCATTGCAGATGTACGCATGTTTAATAATAGTAACAACCAGTGGGCAAATGCTGGAACAAGTACAACATTCGCAACATCAGCAAAATAATCAACAGTAT
>JBMLQZ010000149.1:0-2120 GCA_049241285.1 Chitinophagaceae bacterium
AAGCCAACTTCTTCTACGCCTAAAGTTCAACATAGTTTAAATTGGGAAACTGGGCAAATGGAAAATTTTTCCATTAAAGGTCGTCATGATTTATGTGTTGCTCTTAGGGCACCTGTTATTGTAGAAGCTTGTACAGCCATAGTTTTGGCCGATGCTATGATGATGGAACAGAAAATTCCAAGAGTTTTACCAGAAGGGTTTAGTGAAGAAATTATTTATCATATCACCACTGTAGATGCTTGGGAAACTGCTAAGCAAAATGGGTTTTATACAGCTGCTTCTTTAGAAACAGAAGGGTTTATACATTGTAGTACAAGTAATCAAGTGGGTGATACTTTACAAAGATTTTTTTCTGGACAGACTAATTTAGTAAAGCTTGTTATTCAACCTAATAAACTTACCCATCCATTAAAGTATGAGATTGCTCCATCTTTAAATATTGCTTTCCCTCATATTTACGGTGTCATTAATTTAGAAGCTGTGGTACAAGTGGTTACTATTTCATCATACGAATCTTAAAAGACTGTTTAATGCATAGTTATATTATCAATGCTTCTATTCAAATTGTTCCTATAGTTACAGATAAACATCCTTATGAATGGGTTGATGAAGCCATTGCTATCATTCAACAATCAAAGAATATTAACTACCAAGTTGGTCCTTTTGCTACTGTTATTGAAGGAACCTATGAAAATGTAATGAGAGTGATTCATGATGTGAATGAATATTTATTTCAAAAAGGTTGCAGTGAATGGATCACTAATTGTCAAATTCAAATTCGTAGTAATGGAGAAATTACTAGTGACGATAAAGTTAAAAAATACCAATAGCTAGATGTTTTTTCTTTCATATCCACAATAAAAAAGCCGTCTTTTTCAATTTGAAAAGACGGCTTTTTATTCTAAGAGTTAACAGCATAGAAATCTTTAACTACCACATGCTTCACATGCTTCAGGATTGTCTAAAGAACAACTAATTTGTGCCACTTGTTCTTCTTTTGATTGATTTAATACAGCAGCATCAACTGTAAACTTAATTGCGTCTGCAGCAGCTTTTGTTCTTAAATAATACATACCTGTTTTTAATCCTTTTTTCCAAGCATAAAAATGCATAGAAGAAAGTTTAGCAAAGTTTGGTTGTTCTACAAACAAATTCAATGATTGAGATTGACAAATAAATGCCCCTCTATCAGCTGCCATATCAATGATATTTCTTTGTTTAATTTCCCAAACTGTTTTATAAATTTCTTTTAGTTCTGCAGGTATTTCATCAATATTTTGTACTGATCCATTTGCAGCAATAATACGTTGTTTCATATTATCGTTCCAAATACCCAAATTCACTAAATCTTTCAATAAATGTTTGTTTACAACTGCAAACTCACCACTTAAAACTCTTCTATTGTAAATGTTAGAAGTGTATGGTTCAAAGCATTCGTTATTGCCTAAAATTTGTGAAGTAGAAGCGGTTGGCATTGGTGCTAATAATAATGAATTTCTTACACCAAATTCTTTAATACTTGCTCTTAATTCATCCCAATTGTAACGATCACTTGGTTCTACATTCCACATATCAAATTGGAAAATACCTTCACTTAAAGGAGAGCCTTTAAATGTAGTATAAGGGCCAACTTCTTTTGCAATTTCGTTTGAAGCTACTAATGCACCATAATAGATTGTTTCAAAAATATTTTTGTTAAGCATTTTTGCCATATCGCTCTCAAATGGCAATCCTAATAACATAAATACATCAGCTAAACCTTGCACTCCCAGTCCTATAGGTCTATGACGGAAGTTACTTGTTTTAGTTTCTTCAATAGGATAGTAATTGTTATCTATTACTTTATTCAAATTGCGAGTAACAATTTTGGTTACTTCTAATAGTTTCTCAAAATTGAAAACTTTGCCTTCTACAAATCTTGGTAATGATAATGATGCTAGGTTACAAACTGCTGTTTCTTTTTCGTCGCTATACTCAATAATTTCAGTACATAAGTTGCTGCAACGAATGGTGCCTAAATTTTTCTGATTGCTCTTAGCATTTGCAGCATCTTTATATAAAATGTAAGGTGTACCCGTTTCTATTTGAGATTCAAGAATGGCATTCCATAAATCTCTTGC
>JBMLQZ010000150.1:0-543 GCA_049241285.1 Chitinophagaceae bacterium
AAATAAGCACTAAACAAGATATTGACGTGGCAATGAAACTAGGCACCAACTATCCTTATGGTCCTTTTGAATGGAGTGAAAAAATTGGTTTAAAAAAAATATACAATCTTTTACAACGACTAGAGCAACAAGATGCTACATATAGCCCATGTTCTTTATTAAAACAAGAAGCACAGGCATAATGGCAACTTTATTACACATAGATACTGCATTAGAAGAAGCTATTGTTTGCATTTCTAACAATGGAATTTTAATAGGCTGCTTAAAAAATAATAATCAGCAAAGTCATGCTAGTTTTTTGCAGCCTGCAATTAAAAAATTATTGCAACAACATAAAATTTCTTTGAGTAGTATAAATGCTGTTGCAGTTACTTTAGGACCTGGAAGTTACACAGGAATTCGTGTTGGTTTAGCAAGTGCAAAAGGTTTGTGCTTTGCATTAGATAAACCTTTAATTGGCATAAGTACCTTACAAGTTTTGGCACCGCAATCTATTATAAATACAAAAACTGAAAACGACAATGTACTTTATATACCTATGAT
>JBMLQZ010000150.1:553-1603 GCA_049241285.1 Chitinophagaceae bacterium
ATGATAGATGCTAGAAGAATGGAAGTTTTTACAGCCATTTATAATAGTAGTTTACAAGAAATTCTTACTACCCAGGCTATGATTTTAGATGAAAATAGTTTTGAAAGTTTTGCAATTAACAGTCAGATAATTTGTATGGGTAGTGGAGCTATTAAATTTAGAAGCATTGCCAAACATTCTAATTTTAGTTTTATGGAAAGCATAGATTATACCCAAGCTTTTGTGCAACTTACATATCAACAGTTTTTAAATAAACAGTTCTTAGATGTAAGTAATAGCGTACCCATGTATGTAAAGCAAGTATTTACAACAGCTAGTAAAAAATGATTTAGTGATCATTCAACGCTCTACCTTCGGCTTGCCACATTTTCCAATTTACATATTCTGGTGCAACCCGATGCTCTTCCATTGTAATACAATTATCAACAGGGCAAACCAATTTACATAAATTACAGCCTACACATTCTTCTTCTTTAACAGTATACGTATTGTAAGGGTTGCCTTTTAAAAGACTAATGGATTGATGCGATGTATCTTCACAAGCAATGTAACATAAACCACAATGAATACATTTATCTTGATTAATTTTTGCAATGTGATGATAGTTAATATCTAAATCTTCCCAATGCGTAATCGTTTCAACACTTTTGCCAATAAAATCATTTAAAGTTTTAAAACCTTTCTCATCCATCCAATTATTCAAGCCTTCACACATATCTTCTACAATTCTAAAACCATGCTTCATTGCAGCTGTACATACTTGAACATTGCTTGCACCTAGTAACATAAATTCAACTGCATCTTTCCATGTACTTACTCCACCAATTCCACTTACAGGAACCTTATTGGTTAATTCATCTTGTGCAATTGTAGTTAACATTTTTAAAGCAATTGGCTTCACTGCTGGTCCGCAATAACCACCAAAAACACTTTTACCTGCAACATAAGGATTTGGAACAAGCGTATCTAAATCAACGCCAGTAACGCTTTGAATAGTGTTTATTAAACTCAAAGCATTTGTTCCACCTTCAACTGCTGCTCTACCAGTTG
>JBMLQZ010000151.1:0-1678 GCA_049241285.1 Chitinophagaceae bacterium
AGCGCACCTGGTTTGGGACCAGGGGGTCGCAGGTTCGAATCCTGTCTTCCCGACACAAAAAAGGAGAATCAATTATTTGACTCTCCTTTTTTTATTCTTTAGTATTCTATTGAGTTTCTTTGCATTTGGTTATAATTCTTTGCTACAACAATGCTAACCTTCAATCTTTTATTTTACAGTTAGCTGTTAAAATATGCTTGTGCAAATTTTTCTGCAAATTCCTCTAACGTTAATTTTCCCATGGCTGGTTTGTTTTTCCAATAATCTTCTTGAATGAATCCCTCTCTAATAGATTTTCCCATTTGTGTATATCCTTCTGCTATAGTATTGCTTAAGCCTGCAGCTAGTAAACCTTGCAAATTTTGTTCATCTGAAAATATTACCCAAGGTAAATCTGGCTTTCCAATAGCTGTACCTAATACTTTAGCAATATCACTAGTTAATCGTTCATCACTAGCAATATATTGTATTTGAAAACCTTTAAAATTTAAGGTTAATAGTGCATCTATGGCAACTTTAGCAATATCATTAGTATCAACTAAAACTAATTTTTCGTTCCCTCCAAAATTTCCACCAATAATATTGGCTTGTTTTATTAGCGGAATTAAACTAAATAAGTTATAATAAAAATAAGAAGGTCTTAAAGCAATTGTATCAATATCTTTTAATGCAAGTAGTTTTTCTTCTAAATAACCTAATCCATCAATTGGTCCTGCACCTTTGCGTAAATGAGCACCTATGCTACTTAATAGCACTACTTTTTTTACAGCATTTGTTTGTATTGCAGTAATGTAATTATTGGCAACTTGTTTTTGATATTCAAACCAATTCGTAACATTCCAATTTGGTGGAATCATTAAGTATACAACATCTGCTTTATCGAATGCCTTTGTTATAAATTCAGTTTCGCTAACGGATCCTACAAGTGCTTTGGCTCCTATATTTTCAATTTCTGCTACTCTGTTTTGGTTACTAGTAATTACAGTTACATGATGTTTTTCGGCAATAAGTTTTGCTACAATTGGTTTGCTAATATGGCCAATAGAGCCTGTGATAACATAATTCATAATACTTAAATTTTAATGATTGAAAAAAGATTGTTGTATATACAAATATTTAATTAAAAAAAATTAAGTTGCTAGTTTATCTGCTAATGTTCCCATGCTAGTAATCATATTTTTCATTTCTTCTTTTCCTAAAATATGAGCATATTGTTGGTTAAAGTGCTGAATACATTTTTGTAAACTATGCGTCATTTTTATAGCAGTTTCAGTAGGGTAAACATTGGTAATTTTTCCTTCAGTAATTCTACTTACTAATTGCTTTTCTTCTAACTTTTCAATAAGCCTTGTAATTGTGCTAGGACTTAATTGTAAATGATTAGCTAATGCTCCTGGTTGAATACTCGGCTGCTCAATTACTAATATTAAAAGGTATGCATGACTAGGCGATAAATCAACTGGTTTCCAACTTTCTAATGCCAATTTTTCTACTTTTCTTGCTAAAGCATTTGTAGTAAAATAAAGGCATTTACAATATTTACTGTCCGTAGTTTTCATGTATCAATTTCTGCAATGCTAGGCAAATATAATTTTTTTGTTTGTATGTACAAATATTATTCATAAAAAAAAGTCTGTGGATAGACACAGACTTTTTACCCCTTAAACGAAAATTATTA
>JBMLQZ010000152.1:0-1638 GCA_049241285.1 Chitinophagaceae bacterium
ATAATGGCCCTCATTCTGAAGGTGGCAACGATCCTGAGTTTTTTAATAGCAATGGAATGTATAGAGGTAAAAAAAGAGATTTAACAGATGGTGGAATTCATACACCATTTATTGCAGTTTGGAAAGGAAAAATTAAGCCCAATACAGTTAGCAATCATATAGCTGCAGTTTGGGATGTATTTCCTACTTTTTTAGATGCTGCAAAAATAAATAACAACTACAGATTAGATGGTATTTCGTTCATGCCAACATTAACCAATAAAAAAACACAAACACAACATCCATTTTTATATTGGGAGTTTCATGAAGAAGGGGGCAAACAAGCAGTAAGATGGGGTAAATGGAAAGGCATACAATTAAATGTTTCTACACAAAATCCCTCAGCAATACAGCTTTACGATATTACCAACGACCCTGAAGAAAAAAACAATCTAGCAGCATCAAATCCAGAAATAGTACAACAAATTGCCACCTTTATTACTCAATCACATGTATCAAATAAAGATTGGCCTTTATACCATCAAGAAAAGCAACAACAAAAACCTGCCAACTAAAAAAATAATTCAGTACAGTATAGTCATCTTTTTTATGTAACCAGCAGTATCAACAATTTCAGCTTCAGTGGCGTCGCACACTTATACTGTAGCAAAGCATGCAGCAGTAGATACAACTAAATTTATTACCTATTTTTTTCTAAAGAAAATTCTCACAGGCACTCCTTTAAAATTAAAGTGTTGCCTTAATTGATTTTCTAGATAATTCTTATACGGCAATTTAATATCATCTGGGTAATTTGTGAAAAACGCAAAAGAAGGTACATGTGTAGGTATTTGTGTAACGAACTTAATTTTAATTGCATTACCACGAACAACAGGTGCATGATACGATTCAATTGCTTTTAACATTACTTCATTAAGTTTAGAAGTAGGAATTCTTTGTTTTTTATTTTCATAAACTTCAAGAGCAATTTCAATAACCTTAAAAATTCTAGTTTTTTCTTTTGCAGAAATAAATAAAACGGGTACATCAGTAAATGGGGCAATTCGTTTTTTCAACAAAGCCTCATAATCTCTTGCAGTATTGGTTGTTTTCTCTACCAAATCCCACTTATTAACCAATACAATTACCCCCTTACCTTTTCTAGCTGCCAAGCTAAATATGTTTACATCTTGTGCTGTAATACCATTTACAGCATCAATAACTATTAAACAAACATCAGCTTCATCTATGGCTCTAATAGCCCTAATTACAGAGTAAAATTCTAAGTCTTCTTTCTCTTTGGTTTTCTTTCTAAGACCAGCTGTATCAATTAAAATAAACTCTTTTTGAAATAAATTATAGTGTGTATGTATGGTATCTCTGGTGGTTCCTGCAATGTTGCTTACAATAGTTCTTTCTTCACCAACTAATGCATTTAGTAAAGACGATTTTCCAACATTCGGTTGACCAATAATAGATATCTTAGGTAGTTCTGTGGAAGCTAGAACAGCCTCAGAATCTTCATCGGTAATTTTTTCTGTAATTGCATCTAATAATTCACCTGTTCCATTTCCACTAATACTACTAATGGTATAAATTTTTTCAAATCCAAACGAATAAAATTCAGTAGCATCTAATTCTCTGTTGCTATTATCAACC
>JBMLQZ010000153.1:0-4920 GCA_049241285.1 Chitinophagaceae bacterium
AATAGTTCTAAAGCGTTACTTCCTGTAGCGTTAATACTATTTTCTACATTAAAAACAGTTTTGTCAGCTTTTATTTCAATCATAGGCTTACGTGAAGTAACTGAAACATCTTGCAATTTGGCAGCTGCAACATCAAGTGAAACTAGGGGCATTGTTATGCTCTTGCCATCTTGTAATTCAAAAATTGTAGAATATTTTTTCTCGAATCCAATCATGGTATAGCTTAATAAAAATTTACCAGTTGCATTGGTTGCAATTTCAAATGCTCCTGATTTATCAGATACATCAGCTTTTACTAAGCTACTATCTTTTGCTTTTAATAAAGCTATTGTAACAGCTGCAATAGCTTTGTTTGAATTGTCTTTAACAGTGCCGGTGACTTTGTTTCTTAATTGTGAAAAGCTCTGTAGCGTAAATAGAAATAGGGTTATTACCAGAAGGTAAATTTTGTTTTTCATGTATGTTGTTTTGGTTGTTTGTACGATTTTAGACCCCAAATGTTACATTCTCTCTCAAAAAAACGGCTAATATTTTGTTAAATAGGCATTTTGCAAATGCTATGTTACTTAAACGGTGATTTATTTAGTTTTAGATGTATGAATTGGTAGATGAGTGGTTGGAAAAAAATAAGGTTTCATAAACCTATGAAACCTTATTTTAAATAATTCAATTAAAAAATTATTATTTTGTTTTTTCTTTTAAATAAGCTAATTGTTGTTCTAATTCTGCAGCATTTGGTGCCTTATCTTTTTTAGCTTCTTTTTTAGCTGCCATTTCATTTAATGCAGCGTTAATTTGTGGAGCTACACCATATTGTGCTACTTTTTCTCTAAATGCAATAACTACATCAACCCCTTTCTTAAAATTGGCAGTATTATTTACTTTGGCAAGATATTCAACAAAATTGCCAACAGCATTAAACTTTTCTTGCAATCCTGAAATGGCGTCAAAGTCTTTATACATCTGATCAAAATCAGCATCGCCTTTTGTTAATACAGCAACTGCTTCTACAGAATTTTTTAAACGCCCTTTTGCATCTTTTTGCAAAGCTGGTAATAAGCTGATAGCTTTTTCTTCGTCAATCGTTGCCAATGCATCTAAAGCAGCACCAGCAACTGTATAAGAGCTATCATTAACAGTTGATACATACAGTGGTAAATACTTTTTATCTTTTGTTTTTGCTAAAACATCTATAGCTACAGATCTTGACAGTCTGTTTACATCTGTAGTAGCCATTTTTTCAATGGTTTTCATAGTTTCAGTATCAGTAGCATCTGTTAATTGTAACATTGCTCTGTTCCTTAATTTGAAATATGGATCTTTTAAAGCTTGTTTTAATAAATCTAAAGCAGCAGCTTCTTTTTTATTACGACTGCAATGGTCAATGGCTTCTCTTCTGTCTAAAAAGTTTGCAGCATATTTATATTGATGAATATATTCTGCAGTTGTTTTGTTATCCTTCTTTTCCCATAACATTATTTTATCACCATCTACATTTATTAAATCTGGCTTCGATTTAACTTCGAATGAAAAAGTATCGGCTTTGTTTTCCATCCAAACTGTTACTCTTTTTTTCTCAAATCCATGGTATATATCAATATCGATGGGTAGTTTGAATACTTTTTCTCCTGCTTGTGTTTGTTTAATAAATACAGAAGCTAATTTTTTTTCGGTATCGTAAGCATAATTAATTTCTACTTTAGGATGACCACTTCCAAAATACCATTGATTAAAATACCAGTTTAAATCTTTACCAGTTACTTCTTCAAATGCTAAACGTAATTTATGTGCACTTCCAGTACCAAATTTGTTATTAGTTAAATACACATTCAACGATTTAAAGAATGCGTCATCACCTACATAATGGCGTAGCATGTGTAAAATTCTTCCACCTTTATTATAACTAACAGCATCAAACATGTCTTCTTTATCTGCATAATGAAAACGTACCAAATCTTTTCCTTCACTTCTGCTATTTAGGTAGCCCACCATATCGGTGTAGTTTTGATCAGCGGCTGCGTCTGCACCTTTTTTATATTCATCCCATAATGTTTCACTGTAATTAGCAAAACTTTCGTTTACTGTTAAGTTGCTCCAGCTTTCTGCTGTTACATAATCTCCAAACCAATGGTGAAAAAGCTCATGAGCAATGGTGCTTTCCCAACCATTTCCATCTACTAATTCTCTTGCATTTTGTTGAGCAGATTCTTGATGTAGAGTAGCTGTGGTATTTTCCATTGCACCACTTACATAATCTCTACCAACAATTTGTGCATATTTAGCCCAAGGATAATCAACACCAGTAACTTTTTCGCTAAAAAACTTCATCATTTCTGGTGTGTTTCCAAATATTTTACGAGCAACTTTTTCGTATTCTTTTTCTACGTAGTAACTTACTTCTTTTCCTTTATAGCTATCTTTTACTACTGCAAAATCTCCTACGCCAATAAAGAATAAATACGGAGCATGTGGTTGTTCCATTTTCCAATTATCTACTCTAGTTCCATCTGACTTTTTTAGTTGAGAAACTAGCTTGCCATTACTTAAGGTAACATATTTTGCAGGCACAGTAAGATAGAAATCAGAGGTAGTTTTTTGATTTGGCTTATCAATTGTAGGCACCCAAACACTGGTAGCTTCTGTTTCTCCTTGAGTCCAAATTTGAGTAGGCTTGTTTTTATCTTCACCTTTTGGGTTAATAAAATATAATCCTTTAGCATCTGTAATTGCTGCACTTCCTTCGGCTTTAAATTCGTCTGGTTTAGCTACATAATCTATATATAGCGTATATTTTTCTTTTCCTTTATACAATTTGTTTAATTGTATGGCTAGTACCATTCCATCATATTTAAATTTTAATGGTTTTTTGGATGTTGCTTCTACAATTTCAACAGAATTAATAGTCATTCCTTTTGCATCAAGATAAACGCTATCAGTTGCATAAAAATGTGGCATTAGTGTTAACCATACTTTTCCATATAAATACGATTTGTTGTAATCGAATTTTACTTCAAGTTTTGTGTGTACTAAATCTGTAGATTTTGTTACAAATGATCGATAGACTTTTTTCCAAGCATCATTTTTTACTGGTTGTGCAATTGCTACAAAAGCGTAAAACGCTCCAATTGCTAATAAAAGTTTCTTCATGCAATTAATTTTATGAGGGGTAAAGATAATGTTGTAATCATTTGATAGAATGTTAGCATTTTCAAAAAAATACCAAATTTTCAGTTTTATAGTAAGTTTGTTGAAATAAAAGAAATTTCATGCGATTTATATTTGGGTTCATTTTGCTCTTTTTCGCTTATTATAGACCGGTTTCTGCTCAGCCAAATCATTACATTTATATTGAATCGGAAAATAAACAGCCATTTTATGTTGTATTAAATAAAACAATTTATAGTGCAAATACAGGTGGATATGTAATTATTCCACAATTAAAAAGTCAAGTTTATCAGTTACAAATAGGGTTTCCTCGAAACCAATCAGAGGAATTAACTTTTTATGTTAATATTGATAATTCTGATTATGGATTTATTCTTCAATCCAATTCCAGCAATCGTTGGAGTTTAGTAAATCTATTAACTTTTAATACCATTTTAGCAGGAGATAGTATAGTGTCAATCACTCAAACTCCTAAAGAGCTTACTCAAAAAAATATTCTTTTAGTTAGTAATGATGTAATTATTAAACCAGATTTACAAAAAATTAATGAGCAAGTTACAAACGAGGGGTTAACCCAAACTTATATAGATAAGATTGGTAATGCATCAGATACTATTGCATTGATTATTCCAAAAACACAAAAGAAGCTTATTCCTGTTGATGCAAAAAATAATTGTATTCTGGCATCAGAAGAAGATTTTAAAAGATTTCGTTTGCAAATGGCAGCAGCCTCAAATGAAAGTGAAATGTTGTTATTAGCTGATAAGTCATTAAAACAATTCTGTTATTCTACAGAGCAAATAAAAAATATTGGCGTTTTATTTATTGATCAAAAGAATAGGCTATCCTTTTTTTTAGCAGCTAAACCTTATTTGTACGACATTAAAAATTTCGGACAATTAGAAACACAATTTTCAGAACCAAGTCTCATAGCACAATTTAGAAAGGCACAACAATAATGCAACGATATTTTCTTGAAGTTTCTTATAAAGGCACTCGATATAGTGGCTTTCAAGTGCAAAACAATGCGGTTACCATTCAATCAAAAGTACAAGAGGCACTTCAAATCTTTTACAAATCTCCGTTTCAGTTAACATGCTCCTCTAGAACCGATGCAGGTGTACATGCATTACAAAACTTTTTTCATCTCGATACCGATCTTACTTTAATAAATGAACACTGCTACAATTTAAATGCATTATTGCCAAGCGATATTGTTATCAAGCAATTGATAGCAGTAAATAACGATTTGCATGCTCGGTTTAGTGCCGATTTTAGAGAATATAAATATTATATTACTAATCAAAAAAATCCCTTCTGTGTTGAAACCGCTTGGTATTATCCATATTCCTTAGATATAGATTTGCTTAATCAAGCTGCTATTATTTTATTACAACACAACGATTTTCAATCATTCTCAAAAAAACACACACAAGTAAACAATTATCGATGCACTCTTTTCGAATCAAAGTGGATCTATGAAAACAGTCAATTGACTTACATAGTTAAAGGAAATCGATTTTTAAGGGGAATGGTTCGAGCATTAGTAGGAACAATGTTGCTTGTTGGAAGAAAATCTATTTCTCTCGATGAATTCGAAAGTATAATTCTGCAAAAAAATTGTAACAAAGCAAATTTCAGTACACCAGCAAATGGTTTATTCCTTGTACAAGTTCATTATCCATCCATATTATAGCAATACGGTTATATGTTTTTTGTTTTTGTTATAAAATAATTTGGAAAAAAGTTTAGATA
>JBMLQZ010000154.1:0-2920 GCA_049241285.1 Chitinophagaceae bacterium
AAATATTATCAGGTAACCAAGCAATGTATATTTTTATCATTTGTATTTTATTTGTGTACTTGGTTTTAGCTGCACAATACGAAAGTTTTTTATTACCATTACCCGTTTTATTGTCTTTGCCAGTAGGTATTTTAGGAAGTTTTATTTCTTTAAAACTCGCAGGTTTAGAAAACAATATTTACGCACAAGTAGCCTTGGTAATGTTGATAGGATTACTCGGTAAAAATGCCATTTTAATTATCGAGTTTGCCGAACAACAACGTAGACAAGGTATTGATACTTTACAAGCAACCATAAATGGAGCAGTTGCTCGTTTACGTCCGATTTTAATGACCAGTTTTGCATTTATAGCTGGCTTAATTCCTTTAGTAATTGCAAAAGGAGCAGGAGCAATGGGTAATAGAAGTATTGGTACAGCAGCAGCAGGAGGTATGTTGCTTGGTACCATTTTAGGTGTGCTTATTATACCTTGTTTGTATTATCTATTTGCTAAGAAAACGAAAAACAATCCATCTAACTAGAACAAGCATGAAAGGCTTTTTCAATTTATCAAATAATAATAGAATGAATAGATATATCACCATCATCAGTGTTTGTATATGTTTTATAGCTTGTAAGGCACCCAAATACACAGCATTAGAAATTCCAACATTAAAAGAAACAAATTTTGATTCTGTTGGAATAAGAATCACCGATTCAGTGAGCATTGGTGGAACTGCTTGGAAAAGTTTGTTTAAAGATGAATATTTAAAAAACTTAATTGACATAGCATTACTAAACAACAATGGTTTATTGGCTTTTCAGGAGAAAATAAACATGAGTAATGCTCATTTATTAGTGGCAAAAAATTTAAGAACGCCATCTTTACAAGCAAATATTCAAACCAATGCTGAGCGTTATGGAAATTTTACCATGAATGGTGTTGGTAACTACGATTTAAACAAAAGCAACAACATTAGTGCTTCTCAAAGAGTACCTACGGCAATAACACCTGATTTGTTTGCAGGATTTAGAAGTAATTGGGAAATTGATGTTTGGGGGCAATTAAAAACAAGAGCTAAAGTAGCAGCTTTAGATGTTAAAATGTTACAAGCAGAAAAGCATTTACTAACCACTGAAATTGTAGCAACCTTAGCTAGTTTATACTACAACTTGTTAGCATTAGACGAAGAAGTATTGATTTTAAACAACAATAGCACACTTCAAAAAGATGCACTTGAAATTGTAAAAATTCAAAAAGAAGCAGGAAGGGCAAATGAATTGGCTGTACAACAGTTTGAAGCTCAATACTTAAAAACAATGGCTTTAATGTTTGATGTAAAACAACAAATTGTAGCCATTGAAAATCAAATCAACTATTTATGTGGTAAACAACAGCAAACAATTGTACGCTCAAAATCTTTTTTGAAAAAAGAGTTACCAATTAATTTATTGGCAGGAAATATTTCTATGTTATTAAATAATAGACCAGATATACAAATGGCCACCCTAGAACTTGCGAAAAGTAAGGGCAACATTAACATAGCTCGTTTGGCTTATTTTCCTTCATTTTCTATCAATCCATACATTGGTTTATCTTCTTTTAGTGTAACAAAATTAATTTCACCCGAAAGCATTGCGTTTGGAATGTTGGGCGGCTTAAATTTTCCAATATTCACCAAAAAACAAAACGAGGCAAATTGGCAAATTGCCCAAGCTGCAAATAAAGAGGCTTATTTTAAGTATAAAGATGTGGTACAAAAAAGCATTGCCGAAGTACAAACACAACTACAAGCTGTAGAAAACACGAGAGCTCAATTAAGCTTAAAAGAACAAGAAACCAACACATTAATTGCAGCCATTACAACAGCCGATAATTTATACAAAGCAGGACAAGCAACTTACTTAGAAGTATTAACCACAAGAAGAAACGCTTTAGATGCCAATATTGAAGCTATTAACACAAAACGCAATTTGTTTATAGCAGCCATTCAATTGTATAAAGCTTTAGGAGGAGGTTGGCGTTAATAATATTGCTTATAAAAACAAATGCTGTAACCATACATTACAGCATTTGTTTTGTTATTTAATATACAATCTTGTATTCGGCATTTTACTTAAAGTAGCCATGCAAATTGCTACATTACAATTATTTAAAGGAGATTTTGAGATGGTTACTTTATAATATTTGTTATTTGGATTGGTATCGTTATAAGAAACTGGAGTTAAGTTTGCACATGCGATAGTTGTTCCAAAAACACCATTATAAACAACCCCTTTGTATTCGAAATTTTGTTCTCCCAACGATTTATAGTTGGCATCCATAATTTCAAAAATGGCATCTCCACAAATACCATCTACTTGTTTTACAATCACATCTTTTATTTGCTCCTCATTCGATTCATCTGTTGCTTTTTCGCAACCAATATGTAGTGTACAAGCAACTACAGCAAAAAGAAATATTTTTTTCATATACTTTGTTTATACAGCTTGACTATCAATGCAGCTATTTCATTGCAGATAACATTCAAATTATTTTTCTGTCATTTCATTCTTCCTCTAATAACTTTCTTTTTTCTGCTGCTGCTAATAATTGAAAAATACTTACGTTCAACTCAAAGCCAATTAATAAAATAAGTGAGTTAATGAAAATAAGCAGCATAATAATCAATACCGTTCCTATAGATCCGTATACTTTATCGTAGGTAGCAAAATGATTGATCCAATAACTAAATAATATGGTGGTGATTAATGTTAAAAAGGTTGCCATTAAAGAACCTGGCGTTACAAAAGGCCATCGCTTTTTTACCGAAGGGGCAAACTTGTAAATAAAGGCAATGCCATAAAATAAAAAGCCAATTAAAACCACCCATCTTACATTGTTCCACCAAAAAAGCCTTGCTTTTTTCTTCATGTGAAACACATTTTTCAACAAAGTAAT
>JBMLQZ010000155.1:0-928 GCA_049241285.1 Chitinophagaceae bacterium
AAAGAACCAGTAAAACAGCCAGAAAAAAAGGTTGAAAAACCTGTTGAAGAAAAATATTACATTATCATTTATAAAAGAACAAAAGACACTGTATATAGGCAAATAGAATACAAACAATACAAGCAATTTAGAGATTCTATTATTCAAAAAACAAAAGATACTTTATACACTTTAACATCGAATGAAATATTATTAAAACCATTTGTTCCTAAACCCATTTGGAAACCTTCTGTTTTTATTTTCACAAACGATACTGATGAAATAATTATTAAAGTGGGTAATATAAAAGCGAATAAATACAGTATACGTTTTTTTGAGGAAGATGGCACAGAACTCTTTTACATAAAACAAGTAAAAGAAAACGAATTGATACTAGACAAAACCAATTTCTTTCATGCAGGTTGGTTTGTGTTTGAACTGTATGAGAATGATAAACTAAAAGAGCGAAACAAATTCTTTATTCCAAAACCATTCTAAAGGCGTTTAAACTAAGTAAGCATTAAATACCAATTCAAAATTGCGTTTAAATCTATCTTTTACATCGTACATAGGTATTTGAGTACCCAATTCTTTTTCTAAACTAGTTACTTGTTTATTGGCAATACCACAAGGAACAATATAATTAAAATAAGATAAATCGGTATTTACATTTAAAGCAAAACCATGCATGGTTATCCACCTACTGCATTTGATACCCATTGCACAAATTTTACGTTCCTTACCAGGAATTGTTGCATCAATCCATACACCAGTTTCACCTTCACTTCTTTCTCCTTTAATGCCATATTCAGCAATGGTTAAAATAATTACTTCTTCTAAACTTCTTAAATACCAACCTAAATCTGTTTTAAACTTATCTAAATCTAAAATAGGGTAACCCACTAGTTGCTGTGGTCCATGAAAAGTAATATCTCCTCCTCTATTTATA
>JBMLQZ010000155.1:938-1299 GCA_049241285.1 Chitinophagaceae bacterium
TCATTCCTTTGGCTTGATACAATAAAACCAATACCTTTTTCTCTTCTAAATGATTCATCTATTAACACATGTTCTGGCTTACCACTTTTTCCTAAAGTGTATACTGGTAAATGTTCTACAAATAATAAATGATTGGTAGTTTGAGGAATATAGGTTGCAGAAGCTTTGTATTGTTCTGCCTTTGCTTCTACATTTTGTTTCAATAAAATTTCTTGCAAGTCCCACACTTCTTTGTACCTTCTTATGCCTAAATCTTTAAAAAAAACTTCTTGCTTCATACTGCAAATTTACTAATGCAAATGCCAATTAAAAGGTTATTTATTCACAGAAATTGTTCATCCATCAACAAAAGATATTTTAC
>JBMLQZ010000156.1:0-1538 GCA_049241285.1 Chitinophagaceae bacterium
GTATCTATTTCATCAACAAAAAATAAATTGTTAAAAAAAAATTTTCTTTTTGTGTAAAAAGTACACATCTTTGTAGTCTAATGTGTTAAAATTACACATTACAAAGTCGATTGCAATTCTTACAGCTTTTGTATATGAAACAAATTCAACTTGCCAAATACATTATCGGTTCTCTTACAACGAATAAAAACTTTCCAGAAAAATATTATACATTTTTATTGTTTAACCCATAAATTTTCAAAATTGGTGCATCATAAACTAACTAACGTTTGTCTGTTTACGATGCTGAATGAAAACTGATTTAAATTTTTTACAAAACCAGTAAATCTTAGATTATGAATTTAAAACGATTGCTTGTTGCTCTGGTGTTGCCTTTGATAGCATTGTGCACACCGGCTATTGCACAAGACAGATTGGTTACGGGAAAAGTAACTGATGCAAAAGATGGTAGCTCAGTAGCTAATGTTACCATTACTGTAAAAGGTGGCAAAACTGTTACCCAAACCGAAACAGATGGCACTTTTAAAATTAAGGCTCCATCTAATGCTACTTTAATTATCACAAGCATTGGCTATGCTAGACAAGAAGTTAGCGTAGGTGCCGGCGATGTGAATGTTAAATTAGTTCAAACCGATGCTGCTTTGAATGAAGTAGTAGTAGTGGGTTATGGTACTCAGCGTAAAAAAGATGTAACTGGTGCTATTTCTAAAGTTTCTTCTGACAAAATAAACTCTATTGCTGCTCCAAGTTTTGAAGCTGCTTTGCAAGGTAAAGCTCCAGGTGTGCAAGTAATACAAGGTAGTGGTTTAGCAGGTAGTGGCTCTGTTATTCGTATTCGTGGTGTGGGTTCAATTTCTGCAGGTGGTGATCCACTATATGTAATTGATGGATTTCCTGTTTCAGTTGATAATTTCACCAGAGGAAATAGTGGTGCAATGAACCAAAATCCATTAGCTGCTTTAAACCCTAATGACATTGAGAGTGTTGAAGTGTTAAAAGATGCTGCTGCAGCAGGTATTTACGGAAGTAGAGGTGCAAATGGTGTTATCTTAATTACTACTAAAAGAGGTAAGTCTGGTAAGCTTCAAGTGAATTACAACAATAAAATGGGTATTCAACAAGTAGCTAACCGTCCAGATTTCTTGAATAATACAGAATGGTTGCAATTACGCCAAGAAGCTTGGCAGAATGACGGTAATACTGGAAAAGCACCTTTGCCAGGTGGTGTTACTTATGCACAAGCAGAAGCAACTAATACTGATTGGTGGGGTTTGCTAACAAGAACTGGTTTTATCAACGAACATAATTTGAGTTTAACATTTGGTAACAAGTGGATGAAAAACTATGTGGGAGCTACTTATAGTAATAATGAATCTTATCTTAAAAACAACGCATTTACAAGATACGGTATCAATTACAATACAGAAATTACTCCTATCAAAAAGTTGAAAATTAACCTTAAAAATTCATTATACATTGGTGATAATAAACGTGTTCCTGCTGCTTGGGCTGGTGGTTTAGGCGATGCAATGAGCACT
>JBMLQZ010000157.1:0-3128 GCA_049241285.1 Chitinophagaceae bacterium
ATCAAAGTTATGTTTGGTATGCATTTATTAGACAAGACTTTTTAATGTATTACCGTTACAGTCAAAAATGGATTGATTTGTTTCATGCAGAAGAATCAATGATACAGGTTGAAATTGGTCACTACATTAAAGGCATGCATAATTTGTTAAATGCCCATTTTGATTTACGCAATTTTGAAAAATTTCAAATTATATTAGATCAATTTGAAGCCTTTTCTCAAACACCTATAGCTCAACAACACGATAATTTTCGTATTCATACTTTCATATACATTCACAGTGCCAAATTAAACCAACATTTAATGATGGGTACTTTTAGTGCAGGATTACCATTAATTCCAGAAATAGAAGAGAAGCTTTATAAAAGTGAATTGTATATAGATAGACATAGAATATTAGTATTTAACTACAAATTTGCTACCCTATATTTTGGGCATGGCAATTTTAATAAGTGTATTGATTATTTGCAAATAATCATCAATAATCAAGTGGGTTTAAGAAACGATTTACAATGTTATGCTCGTTTAATGCATTTAATGGCACATTACGAGTTGGGCAACTATTCCATTATAGAATACCTTATAAAATCTGTTTACAGATTCATGGCTAAAATGCAAAATCTTACAGTTATTGAAGAAGAAATGTTTAAATTTTTGAGAAGATCATTTCACATTTCTCCTAGAAAAATGCAACCAGAATTTGTAAGTTTTTTAGAAACTATTAAACAATATGAGAAAAGCCGTTTTGAAACAAGGGCATTTGCCTATTTAGATATTATTTCTTGGGTTGAAAGTAAAGTATATAATAAACCTATGAGTGAAGTGATTTATGCAAAATATCTTTCTCATAAAAAAAGAGTTTACAATTAATTAACAATAACCTCCACAAAAAACCATAAACTCGAAAGCAAGGTATATATTTGTACATCACTTTTATTATCAGTAAAACCATACGAATGTCACAAAGCGAAGAGTTAAAGGAAGTTTCAAAAAACATGGAAGTAATTGGCATGTTAAAAGACTTTGTTGGTGAAACTGTAAACTCTTCATTACTCGATCCTGATGATTGTTGGCAGCCAACCGATTTTTTGCCTGATTTAACAAGAGAAGATGCTTTAGACGAAATTAAAAAGCTTAGAGAACGTTCTGCTTGTATACCAGACTCTGTAATAACTTCTTTAGTAGGTAATATGATTACTGAAGAAGCGTTGCCTAGCTATCAAACCTATTTTAATTTAATGGTGAATGAAGAGAGAGATTTAACAAGTGAAAATGGATGGGTAAGATGGTCAAGAGCTTGGACTGCAGAAGAAAACAGACATGGTGATTTATTGAACAAGTACTTGTATTTATCTGGAAGATGTGATATGAAAGAGGTTGAACAAACCATTCATAGATTAATTTACAATGGGTTCAATCCAAATACAAATAACGATCCTTATCAAGCAATTGTATATACTTCTTTTCAAGAAAGAGCTACTAAAATTTCCCACGTAAACACAGGCAAATTAGCCGATAAAGCTGGCGATAATACACTATCAAGAATTTGTAAAACCATTGCCGGTGATGAAGCGAGACATGAAAAAGCATATAAAACTTTTATGTCTAAAATATTTGAAATTGATCCAAATGGGGCTTTGCATGCTTTTGATCAAATGATGAGAAAGCAAATTGTAATGCCTGCAGTTTTAATGGTCGATGGTCATAAAAATCCAAGCATTTTTGCCGATTTTTCTGCTATTACTCAAAAAATTGGTGTTTATACTACATGGGATTATGCAAGTATTATTGATCATCTTGTAGCACTTTGGAAAATTGATGCTTTAACAGGGTTAAAAGATGGAGCTTCAAAAGCCCAAGATTATTTATGTACATTATCTGCCCGTTATAAGCGAATTGCAGAACGTATGAAAGTGCCAGAAGATATTAGCTTATCATGGTTAAGTAATAAAACAAACTTAGCTTTTTAAATGATTCTATAAAGTTCTCTTAACCGCTTATATTTTAAAATGTAAGCGGTTTTTTTATTGAATAGCTATCATAAATACAAGTGATTCAATAGCAAGATTTATTGAAATAGGTTATTGATACATTTTCAGAAAACCCAAAATTTTCATAATTCAATGCTAACAACTGTTTATTAATTATTATTGCAAACCGTATCATTTAATTGAAACAATATGTATCCTAATTTATATTATATATTTAAAGATTTTTTTGGTGTAGAATGGAATGCTTTAAAACTGGTAAACTCTTTTGGTTTTTTTGTAGCTATCTGTTTTATTACTGCCGCATGGATTTTAACATTAGAATTAAAGCGAAAACAAGCACAAGGCTTACTCTCTTTTACTGAAGAAAAAATTATGGTGGGTGCTCCTGCTTCATTTTCAGACTTGCTAATTAATTTTTTATTAGGTTTTGTTTTTGGCTTTAAAATAATCGGTGCCTTTTTAGCAACAGATGCCTTAAAAGATCCACAATCGTATATTTTTTCTTCACAAGGAAATGTATTTACAGGAATATTGGTTGGTGGAATTTTTGCAGGTTTGAAGTGGTGGGAAAAAAATAAACAAAAACTTGCTAAGCCAGATGAAAGAGTTATACGCATTTGGCCACAAGATAGAGTGAGTGATATGGTTATTTATGCTGCTATTTTTGGATTTGCTGGGGCAAAAGTGTTTCATAATTTAGAAAATTGGAATGAGTTTGTTAAAGATCCTATTGATGCCCTTATTTCTTTCAGTGGATTAACTTTTTACGGTGGATTAATTTGTGCAGGATTGGCCATTGTTTTTTATGCACGTAAACACAAAATTGCCATTATACATTTAGCAGATAGTTTTGCTCCTGCATTAATGATTGGATATGCTATTGGTAGAATGGGATGCCAAATAAGTGGAGATGGTGATTGGGGAATTATCAATAGTTACTTCGCTTCTTCACCTACCGGTGAAATTATCCCGGCAAATGCTGGCGATTTTCAACATACTTTGTTTGCTAATACAGCTTATTACACCAGTCAATTCAAAACACTAGATGCTGTAGATCATCTTTCAGTTGCACCATTCTGGAATTTACCGAATTGGCTTTTTGCGTATAATTATCCTCATAATGTAATTAGTGAGGGTA
>JBMLQZ010000158.1:0-1404 GCA_049241285.1 Chitinophagaceae bacterium
TCAACAGCAGTTGATGGATTTTTTTATGTAGGTAATAACGGTTAAGCGTACATTTCTACACGTAGTTCTTTTACTCTTTTATCTTCCATGTATTCATCAAATGTCATTAATCTATCAATAATACCTTTTGGCGTAAGTTCAATAATTCTATTGGCAACTGTTTGCATAAAAGTATGGTCATGAGATGTAAGTAATACAATTCCAGGAAAAGTATTACAGCCTTCATTAAAGCTTTGAATACTCTCTAAATCTAAGTGGTTAGTTGGTTGGTCTAGAATAATACAATTAGGGTTTTGCAACATCATTTTACTAACCATGCATCTTACTTTTTCTCCACCACTTAATACGTTATTTTTCTTTAAAATATCATCACCACTAAACAACATTTTACCAAAAAATCCACGTAAAAATGGTTCATCTGCATCTGTAATATGTGCAGGTACGTATTGGCGTAACCAATCTAACAATGGCTCTCCACTTGTAAAAAATTCATTGTGTTCTACAGGTAAATAAGCTTTGGTAACAGTTGTTCCCCATTCAAATTTTCCAGCATCAGCTGGTTGATTGTCGTTAATAATTTCAAAGAAACTAGTAACTGCAGAAGGGTCTTTACTAAGAAAAGCAATTTTATCGCCTTTGTTAACGCTGAAAGTTACCTTGTCAAATAGCTTTCTTCCATCAACTGATTTACTTAAATTTTCAACATTTAATATTTGGTTACCAACTTCTCTCAATGGTTGAAAAATGATGCCAGGATATTTTCTATTACTTGGTTCAATTTCTTCAATTGTCAATTTTTCTAAAGCTTTTTTACGGCTAGTTGCCTGTTTGCTTTTACTAGCATTGGCAGAGAAACGAGCAATAAAGTCTAATAAAGCGGCTCTTTTTTCTTCATTCTTTTTATTCTTATCGTTCAGTTGACGAGCAGCAAGTTGGCTACTTTCGTACCAAAATGTGTAATTACCTGTAAACGTTTTAATTTTTGCACGGTCAACATCGGCAACGTGTGTACAAACGGTATCTAAAAAGTGACGGTCGTGACTCACTACCAACACTATATTTTGATAATCTGCCAAAAAGTTTTCTAACCAACCAATTGTTTCAATATCTAAACCGTTGGTAGGCTCATCTAATAATAAAATATCAGGATTACCAAACAATGCCTGAGCCAATAACACTCTTAATTTTAAATTACTAGGGATATCTTTCATCAAACTTTGATGAAATTTTTCTTCAATTCCTACGCTACTTAATAAAGTTGCAGCGTCACTTTCAGCTGTATAACCACCCATTTCACCAAATTCAGCTTCCAATTCGCTAGCTTTCATATAGTCATCTTCTGTGGCATCAGGATCCATGTAAATGGCATCTTTTGCTTTCATCACTTCCATCATTTTTTTATGA
>JBMLQZ010000159.1:0-3681 GCA_049241285.1 Chitinophagaceae bacterium
ACTTCAAAATGGTAATTGGCAATGGGCTGGTAATGCTCCTTGGAATGGTGTAGGGTATACTCGTCAATCTGGTAACAGTTTTGTTTGTGTGGGTTTATCAAAAGATGGTAGTGCCACATTTAATTTTACAAACTTACAGAACGGTACTTATGCCGATGCAGTAACAGGTAGAATAATTAATGTTACAAATGGAACATTACAATTTACAGTTACAAGTGGTTCTGCTGGTGTTTATGTACTAAATGGACCAGGAATGATTGGTGCAAGTGGAGAAGGATTTTTTGAGCCTTGTACAACAGGTTGTGCAAGTCCGCTTCAGCTTCAAATAACTCCAGTTGGCAGCAATTATTTACAACCAGTTACAGTAAGTATGCAAGCAAGTGGTGGAACACCAAACCTTACTATACGATATACAATTGATGGTTCAGAACCAAATCAAAATAGCCAAATTTATACTGGCAGTTTTCAAGTAAATACAACAACAACCGTACGAGCAAAAGTATATGATGGTGCAGGTAAAGTAAGTGATTTACAAGCACAACGATATACTTTTGAATTACCTCCTCCAGTAGTATCAATTTCACCTGCTGGTGGCAATTATTTTGATAGCATTAATGTACAAATGCAATCTACTGAGGGCACAGCACCATATACCATTTATTATACTTCAAACGGTAGTTTACCAGATACTAACAGTACTGTTTATACGCAACCAATAAAAATTGGAAGTGCAACAACCTTTAGAGCAATTTCAAGAGATGCAAATAGAATAATAAGTGCTCCTGTAAGTAGAAGTTATACATTTAATATTCCAGCACCTTCTGTTACCGTTGCACCTGCTGGTGGCAACTTTAATACAGGAACCGTTACTGTAACTTTAAGTGTAACAACACCTAGAGCACCAGCAAGAATATTTTATACAGTAAATGGAAGTATACCTGATACAAATAATATTGCACAACTTTACACCCAATCTATTACTTTAACTGGTGCAGAACCCGATACACTTAAGTTTATTGCAGTAGATAGAGAAGGTAGAGTAAGCAATATGCAAACAGCTGTGTACACTTACTATCCAATTCCTGACATTAAGGTATATTTCAAGCGTCCTGCAAATTGGGGTAGCAATATTCGAATTCATTATTGGCAAGGAACACCTATAGGAGTATACACACCTACAAACTGGCCAGGTGTTTTAATGCAAAGAGAATGCGGTGATTGGTATAGCTTTAATTTTAGTGGAATTACTGCTACCAATTTAATTTTCAACGATGGTAATGGTCGTCAAACACCAGATTTATCTACTACTACATCACGTTATTACGATAATGGGTGGCTAGCCACAACACCCAATATATTTAAACCTACAGCATCGTTTTCTGTTGATCCTGGTTTATCTGGCACTGCACCATTTACCATTAGATTTAATGGTGCCACTAGTACAGCTTGTAATGGAATACAAAGTTATGAATGGAGTTTTGGAAATGGAATAACAGGTAGTGGTGCACAACCAACTACAACCTATACAACTCAAGGAAACTATTCAGTTCGTTTAATAGTTGTTGACAATAGCGGTGTTAGAGATACAACAACGCAAAATATTCAGGTAACTGCTGCTGGTTCTGGCTTTTGGGTATATTTTAAGAAACCAGTAGACTGGGGCAACACTGTTCGCTTACACTTTATTAATAGACAACCTAGCGGTAATGCAACAAGCACTTTTCCTGGTACCACTTTACAACCTTATTGTAATGACTGGTATAGATACTTTTTTGCTAATACAAGTTCTGTAAATCTCTTGTTTAGCGATAATACCAATAAACAAAGTGCCGAATTACATGCAAATGAAAATACCAGCTTTGTTGGCAATACAAGAATTCCTGGTGCACCAAATGATAGCACAACTCAATTGTTTGCAAATTTTACAATGTCACCACCAAGTGGTAAACCATCATTACTGGTAAGTTTTAATAGTGGTTCTACAATTAGCTGTGGCAGTGTAATTCATTCGTGGAATTTTGGTGACAACAGTACATCAAATCTTGCAAACCCTACAAAAACATATGCTGCTGCTGGTGTATACACAGTAACATTATCAGTATCCTCTGGTAATTTAGTAAGCACAATAACCAAACAAATAACGGTAGGGTCTAGTGGTGGTGTAGTAAAGGTTCATTTCAGAAAACCAACAACTTGGACAAATAATCCCAATGCATATGCATGGGC
Source organism: Chitinophagaceae bacterium (assembly GCA_049241285.1). GTDB lineage: Bacteria > Bacteroidota > Bacteroidia > Chitinophagales > Chitinophagaceae > Parasediminibacterium. The sequence goes on from JBMLQZ010000159.1 coordinate 2,227, forward strand.
AACAACGCCTACCGTAAATACATCTGCATGGCCTGGAGCAGCAATGACAAATGAAGGAAATGGATGGTTTGTTTATACTGTTACAGGAGCTAATTGTTCTAATATTATTTTTAATAATGCAGGCTCACCACAAACACCAGATTTACTTGATGTTTGTGGTGAACAATGGTACGATGGTGGATGGTTAAGCACTATAGCATCTGCTAATCCATTGCCTTCTGAGTTACTATTATTTACAGCAATAAATAAACAATCATTTCATCAACTAGAGTGGCTAACCAATAAGGAGAAAGATGTATTGAAATATGAAATTGAAAGAAGTTATAATGGAAGTTCATTCCATACAATTGGAAGTGTTGTGGCTAAGAATCAGTTAGGCAAACTTTCGTACAGTTTTGTTGATGCAAATTTCGATATTAATAACAAACAAGTTTTTTATCGATTAAAAACAATTGATAAAGATGGACACATTTACTTTAGTAAAGTAATTAGCATTCAAAGAGATGTAAATGCAATTTCAATTCTTCCAAATCCAGCACAACAATTAATGCATATAAAATTGCCTATACAGCACAAAGGTTATCAATTAAGAATGGTAAATACTGTAGGTCAATCTGTATACCTAGCAACAATTAGTCAAATGCAGCCAACTATTACTATTCAACGCACCAACAATATAACAGCTGGTACTTATTTCTTAGAGTTAACAGATTCTCAAGGAGTAAGGGTATTTATGCAAACTGTTAAGTGGCTGTAAATAATAATTGCATCGTAAAACAAAAAGGTCATAATCATATGGCCTTTTTTTATGCTTTCACATTTATTATGATTATCTTGAAAATTAAAAACTAGTTTAAAATAAATTCAACTTTATAACCTTTAAAAAACCCTTATAGTATGGATATAAACAATTTAAAAAAAGAATATAGCAATAACGAAATAACAGTTGTTTGGCAACCCAATAAATGTATTCACTCTGCTAAATGTTGGCGAGGCGATGATGGCTTAATATCGGTATTTAATCCAAGAAATAAACCATGGATAAATATTAATGGTGCAAATTCTGAAGCAATCATAAATAAAATAAAGCAATGTCCTAGTGGAGCATTAAGTTTTTATTTTAATGATAAGAAAGCAGAAATAAGAGAAACAGTTGAAACAGAAACTATTGTTGAACAAGTGATAAACGGCCCATTATTGGTGTATGGAAATATTTGTATAAAAAATTCAGAAGGACTAGAAATTAGAAAATCGAATGTTACGGCTTTTTGTAGATGTGGATTTTCTCAAAACAAACCTTTTTGCGATGGCTCTCATCAAAAAAATGATTTTAAAGGGTAACTAATGAAGTGCGGTAGAAATCTATTAAATAATATCCTCAGATATATTGATAATACCCTCTTTTCAAATCATCACTTAACATTGTAATTAGGAAAAATAAATTGTCAAAAAAAG
>JBMLQZ010000160.1:0-314 GCA_049241285.1 Chitinophagaceae bacterium
CCACGACTATTAATAATATCGGTAATGCATTTTGCAGCAGTTGCCAAAACATTATCTGCCTTACCAAATGCTTCTTTCATTTTTAAGTTGCCATACTGCATACGCAATTTATCGTTACTTATTACCAATAACGTATCAACAAATGGCTTTAATGCTTGAATACCCTGCTCTGCTTGAGCTTGACGACGAGGTCCTTCAAAAGCAAATGGAGTAGTTACTATACCTACAGTAAGTATCCCTAAATCTTTACAAATTTGTGCAATAATTGGTGCACCACCAGTACCTGTGCCACCACCCATACCTACAGTAATAAA
>JBMLQZ010000160.1:324-8399 GCA_049241285.1 Chitinophagaceae bacterium
GCCATTTTAGTGTTTACCTCTAAAATTTTTTTAATTTCTTCTAAGCTTTCTTCAGTGGCTTTTTTTCCTACTTCTGGGTTTGCTCCAGCACCTAATCCTTGAGTTAAATATGGACCAAGCTGAATTTTATTAGGAACTTTGCTTTGCTCAATTGCTTTGGCATCTGTATTACAAACAATAAAGTCTACACCTTCAACATCTTGGTTAAACATGTAGTTTACAGCGTTGCTACCGCCACCACCCACACCAATAACTTTGATGATGGATGATTTTTGTTTAGGCAAATCGAAATGAATCATAAATTACGGAATTACGGATTAGTAAATGTTCTCAAGGGTTTATTTCATAGAAAAGGATATCGATAGTTATTGTTCTATAGCAGTTATTTTATTACTTGATCTTCTTCTTCTTTAAATATGTCTATGATACTTGTTTTAACACTTGACCATATTTTTCTAGAAATACTTCCTTTTTCTTTTTTAGGAGTATTGCTTTCATTCGTCATATGGTTATTGATGACTTCTTCTGTAGCTGCTGGTACAAAACTTACAGTTTCTGTTTGTAAATTTTTAGGTACTTCTACCCTTTTGAAATTCTCTGGGAATATTTTACAATGGTTTTCATAATCATCATACCCCTTTAGAATTAAACCAATACAAGTTGCATACATTGGCTTCTTTAATTCATCAATATGGTTGGGTGCTAAGTGCTCGTTTGGCAAACCAATTCTTGCATTTAGGCCAGTAATATATTCTGATAATTGTATTAAATGTTTTAATTGAGAACCGCCACCAGTTAAAATTAAACCTCCATTTAACATACGGCTATCTAAGCCAACTTGTATTAAATGATATCTAACAAACTCTAAAATCTCAGTCATTCTTGCCTCAATAATTTGAGCCAAGTTCTTTACACTAATTTCTTTAGCTGGCATTCCTTTTAAACCTGGTATGGTAATAAATGCATTAGCTTTTGCTTCTACAGCAAGTGCACTCCCGAACTGAACCTTCATGGCTTCGGCCTGACTTTTCAATACACCTAAACCCATTCTGATATCGTTAGTGATATTTTCGCCACCAAACGGAATTACAGCAGTATGCTTTAAAATACCATCATAAAAAATGGCTAAATCACTTGTTCCACCACCAATGTCTAGAATAGCAACACCTGCTTCAATATCAATATCACTCATTACTGCACTTGCACTTGCCAATGGTTGTAATACCAAATCTTTAGTTACTAAAGAGCTTTTATCTACAGCTCTTTTAATATTTTTTATGGCATTTTTATCACCAGTAATAATATGGAAATTAGCACCCACTTTCACCCCATTATAACCAATTGGGTCTTTGATGTTTTGAATATTATCTACATGAAAATCTTGCGGAATTACTTCAATAATTTCATCACCAGCTGGTATAAAAGTTTTCTTTTGGTTTTGAATAAGAATTTCAATTTCAGATTGCTGAATTTCTAATTCTGCTTCTTGTCTTACCAAATCACCTCTTGTTTGTAAGCTTTTGATGTGATGACCAGCAATACCAACATACACTTCTGAAATTTCTAAATCTGGATTGCTCTCGTAACAATTTTGTAATGCTAGATGTATTGCTTTAATGGTTTGATCGATATTCAATACTTGACCATGTTGTACACCATTACTATTGGCTCTACCAAAACCAAGTATCTCTAACTTTCCATACTCATTTTTTCGTCCTGCAATAGCAGCAATTTTAGTAGTTCCAATATCTAAACCTACAATAATTGGTGCCTCGTTGTTATTCATACATCTATTTTTAAATATTTTCAATAGCTTCTTATACTATTGATTGGTGATTGATATTTTCAAAAATTGTTCTCATAAGCTATGGTTTCTGCTTCATTACTGCTTTAGGCACCTGCTTATTAGCTGCACTTTTCTCCTTCTTCACAGTAGATAACGATTTATTCGTTGTTTTATTATTTGCTACAACCTTATTCACTAACTTTTTTTGGGTATCTTTTTTTACTACTGGCTTAACAGCAACTTTCTTATTTGCAACAACCGAATCTTTTTTAGGAGCAACTAATTTTTTGGCATCAACAAATGTTGAAGATTTCATGCTACTAGAATCTGCATTTGTTAATGAGCCATCACTACCCATCATTAAATTTTGTAATGCCAAATTTGCTTGAACAGAATCAATAATAGCCTTAGCAGTTCCACGTTTAGTTGCTACAATTTGATTGTTAAATTGTAAGTCTAATTTTTCATAAGTATGTATGCCATTTTGTAGCCATGCATTTTTGTAAAATGTGAATAATCTACCAAACTTTTGCTCAATTTGTTCTGCTGCACCAAATTGAATAATGTGATTGCCAATAGTTGGAATTAGCTCAAATACACCCCTATTATTAATATCTATTTGTGCAATTTGAGCATTAAAAAAAGTATCTGTTACTATGTATTTTCCTAATAAAACAATTTGTTGTAACAATAAACTATCGGGTTTTGATAGTCGATTATTATTGCTGGGAAAATTTGTAAACATGGGCACTTTAGCACTCAACTTTTCACTTAAAGGCAAACGCAACCCTGAACTATCTACATAAAACGAAGTGTTTTGAACAGTAAATATTCTTGCTATTGGTTGACGCTCAATTAGCTTTACTTGTAAAACCTGCTGATTATCGAAATAAAGCTGGGCTTGCTTAACCCAAGGTGTTTGTGTTAATTCCCACTCAATTGCTCTTAAGTCTACATCGCTCAATTTTTTATTCATTACTTGAAAGCGTTCATTTATTATTTGAAGCACATCTTTTTCATTAATAAATAAATGTTCCTCTACACCTGTAATCTCTACTTTAATACCTGTACATTGTTTGTTATTTTTTAATTGTAATGCTGCACCAAATAAAACAATAGTAGCAACGCCTATCAATACCCACATAAGCTTAGTAGCTACTTTTAATAGCTGCTTTTTTGATGATTGCTCTATATTTTTATCTAGTATTTCCATTCTATAATTCTATAAACGCTCATTCATTTTTTAAGCACTCAATATTTCTTTTACTGGTTGTAATAATGTATCAATATCACCAGCACCAGCCATTACTACCAATGATGGCTTGTTATCACTCATCCAAGAAAGTAACGCTTGTTTTTGTAATACCTGTTTATTTGAATGATGAATTTTATTCAATAACAATTCGCTTGTTACACCTTCAATAGGTAGTTCTCTAGCAGGATAAATGGGCAACAGTATAACCTGATCTGCCATACTTAAACTTGTAGCAAAAGCATCAGCTAAGTCTTGAGTTCTACTATATAAGTGTGGTTGAAAAACCAAGGTTATAGGTTGTTGAGGAAAAATACTTTTCACCCCATTAATTAATGCCTTTAACTCTTCTGGATGATGAGCATAATCATCAATTAATACACTTTTTTCTGTTTTTAAAATGTATTCAAATCTTCTTTTTACACCTTTAAAACTGGCTATTGCAGATTTTATTTTGGCATCATCAATTCCTAGGTGTTTAGCTACTGTAATAGCCGCTAAAGCATTTTCAATATTGTGTAATCCACCCATGTGCAACGTTACATCATTAAGCCTCCAATTATGATGGATGATATTAAACAAATATGACCCATTATTTACTTGAAGATTATCAATTGTTACATCAGCTGAAAGTTGGTGATTACAGTAAGTATACTTATGATTTGCTTGTAATTCGTTGGCTCTTGTTAAACCAAACTTTGTAATTAAGCAACCATCTTTTTTTACTCGTTGAGAAAATTGAATAAAAGCGTTTTCTACTTCTACAGCAGTACCGTAAATATCTAAATGATCAGCATCCATAGAAGTGATGATAGCAATATCTGGAGATAACTTTAAAAAGCTTCTATCATATTCATCTGCTTCAACCACTACTACATCATTATTGCTACTCCAAAAATTAGTTTGATAGTTAGCTGCTATACCTCCTAAGAAAGCTGTACAACCAAATTGGCTATCTCTTAAAATATGAGCTACCATAGATGTTACAGTAGTTTTTCCATGTGTACCAGCTATACAAATATTAAAGGTGTTTTCAGAAATCCATTGTAATACATCACTTCTTTTTACAACAAGATATTGATGCTGTAGATAGTATTGTAGCCCTATATGATCTTTTGGAATTGCAGGAGTATATACCACAACTTTTGCCTCTTTAACAATAGCTTCTAAAGTATCGTTATAATGAATGGCAATACCAATATCTTCTAAAGTTTGGGTAAGTGCAGTTTTTGTTTTATCATAGCCTATTACTACACATTTTTTAGCAGCAAAATATTTTGCCAAAGCACTCATTCCAATTCCACCAATGCCAATCATATATACCACATCTCCTTCATTAAAAGAAGTATGTTGTAATAAGTATGATGTTTGATTTTGTGTATTCATGAGTTGTATTTAAATCATTTATGCTTGAATAAGTTGTAAAATGGTTTTAGCAATTAATTCATCAGCATTTGTTTTAGCAAATGATTGTATATTCTTTTTTAAGGTTTGCTGCATTGTTACATCCATGCAAAGTTCAATTGACTTATTTGGAAGCATAATATTTGCATTATTATCTTTTACCAAAATGGCTGCATCTTTATTTACTAAGGCCAATGCATTGGCTGTTTGATGATCTTCTGCAGCAAAAGGATATGGCACAAAAATGGTGGGCTTACCAACAACACATAATTCAGTAACTGCCATAGCTCCAGCTCTACTAATTACAACATCAGCAGCTGCATAAGCCATTTCCATTTGGGTAATAAACTCACCAATCCAAACACCATATTTTTCTGTTGCTAAATTTTGATAATGCTTTGCATTGGCTTTTCCCGTTTGCCAAATGAGTTGAATTTTTTTATCTTGAAACTGTTGTAAATGATTGCCAATTGCATCGTTAATACTTTTAGCACCTAAACTTCCCCCAATAATTAAAATAATTGGCTTAGTTGATTCTAATCCAAAAAATGAAGCTGCTATTGCTTTATCAATTTTAGATTCAACAATTACAGAACGAACTGGATTTCCACTAACAATAATTTTTGATGATGGGAAAAACTTTTCCATTCCTTCAGTAGCAACAAATATTTTAGTGGCATTTTTACCTAAAGCAATATTGCTTTTACCAGCAAAAGAGTTACTCTCGTGAATAAATGTAGGAATGCCTTTTGCCTGAGCCAATCTTAATACAGGAAAACTAGAATAACCGCCAACACCAATTACTGCAACTGGTTTATATTTTTTAAAAATTGATTGTACTTGAAAAAAGCTGGCTATTAGTTTAAACGGTAATCCAATATTTTTTAATAAAGAGGTTCTGTTAAAACCTGCTATGGTTAAGCCTTTTATGTAATAACCTGCCTGTGGTACTTTTTCCATTTCCATTTTATCTTTTGCCCCAATGAATAAAATAGAAATTGCTGGTTGCAATTTTTTAATTGCATTAGCTATTGCAATGGCAGGAAAAATATGTCCCCCTGTTCCACCACCTGCAATTACAACACAACCCTCAGATGGCTCTGGTATTGCAAGCAATTGACTGTTATTTTGATAAGTAGTACTCATTTTTTATAATGCAGGGGTTTGAGTTGAAGGATCAGGTATTGTTTGTGGTTGCAAATAATCTACTTCTTGCAAAGGTGCTTTGCCTTCTAAAATTTCAACGTTTCTAGCAACACTTAAAATAATACCTATGGCTGCACAAGTAAATAAAAATGAGCTTCCACCCATACTTACCAATGGCAATGTTACCCCTGTTACTGGCACTAAATTTACATTCACAGCCATGTTAGCAATAGCTTGTACTACTAATGTAAAACTTAATCCCAATGCCAAAAAAGCACCGAATGCATAAGGACATTTTCGAAATATTTTAATACATCGAAATAAAAAAGCCATGTAAATAAATATGATAAATACACCTCCTAATAATCCATATTCTTCAATGATAATTGCATAAATAAAATCGGAATAAGGATGTGGTAAGAAATTTCTTTGTCTACTATTACCAGGACCTAAACCCATTAAAATATCACCATTGGCAATAGCAATTTTTGCTTGTTGTACTTGATAAGGAATATCCTCATCGTTTGATGCGTATATAAAATCTTGAATACGCTTTACCCAAGTACCTACACGTCCTAAACCAGCATACCGTTCTTTTACAACCGTATTTGTTGAGGCAATAGAATCCACCTTTTTATCTTCATGCGTTATAACTGCCACACTTACCAAAATAGCAATAGGAATAGATACAATGAGTATTACAAGTGCAATATGTTTTAAACTAATTCTTCCAATAAACAACAACATCAATGAGGTTGCACCCGTTAGCAATGCTGTAGATAAATTTGCAGGAGCAATTAACGCACAAATAATTGCTACTGGGAGAATTGCTGGCAGAAATCCTTTCTTAAAATCTTTAATAATTTCTTGCTTTTTACTTAACACTCTAGACAAATACATGAACAACGCCAATCTAGCAAAATCACTAGTTTGGATAGTCATGTTTATCACTGGCAACTTAATCCAGCGACTACCTTCATTTATTTTTGCTCCAAAGAAAAAAGTATAAATTAACTGTGTAATTGCTAACAAAAAAAACATAGAAGCAACTCTACTGTAGATAGAATAATTGACTCTATGTAGAAAATAGATAAGCGTTAACCCAATTAGCATAAACGCTAATTGCTTAAATAAATACACTTCATTATTACCCTTATTCATTTTATAGGCCAAAGATCCAGTGGCACTATACACTACCAAAACCGATATTAGCGAAAGCACTATTACAATACCCCAAATAAACTTATCTCCCCTAGTTCGTAAAGCTAGTTGGCTACGCATACCTTCAACAGAAGGCATTTGAGAAAATAAGGTATCATTAAAAGCCATTGATTAACTAATTAATTAAACTACAATTAAACACTATAATTCTTTCACTGCTTCTTTAAATTGTTTGCCTCTATCTTCATAATTTTTAAACAAATCAAAGCTGGCACATGCAGGGCTCAATAAAACAACATCGCCTTTTGCTGCAATTTTAAAACAAGTGTGTACACAAGTTTGAATATTGTCTGTTTCAATAATTGTTGGAACCATATTTTTAAAATGGCTTACAATTTTTTTGTTGTCTTTACCAACACAAACAATGGCTTTTACTTTTTCTTTTACCATGTCTTCTAACAACGTATAGTCATTGCCTTTATCTACACCACCTAAAATGAGAATGGTTGGTTTATTTAAACTTTCTAAAGCAAACCAAGTACTGTTTACATTAGTAGCTTTACTATCGTTAATAAACTCAACACCACGAACCGATGCAATAAATTCGTTACGATGCTCAAGCCCTTGAAAGTCGGCTACAGATTCTCTAATTTTTTCTTTTCTAATACCGAGTGTTGTAGCTGCAATGCCTGCTGCCATGGTGTTGTAATTGTTGTGCTTACCTTTCAAGGCAAAATCGTAAATGCTCATGCTTACTCGTTCTTCTTGTATACGTAGCATCATTTGATCGCCTTTAATGTAGCCGCCTTTTTTAATTTCGTGTTTCATTGAAAATGGTAATGGGTTAGTATGAGTGGTTAGTGTTTGTAATTTTTCTGTTATTACTGTATCATCATCGCAGTAAATAAAATAATCGAACTTTGTTTGGTTTTGAATAATCTTAAACTTGCTGTTTACATAATTTTCAAACTTGTAATCGTACCTATCTAAATGATCTTCAGTAATGTTTAATAAAATAGCTATGTATGGTTTAAATGTTATGCAATCATCTAACTGAAACGAGCTTATTTCTGCTACGTACAAAGGCTTTGGATTTTCTGCTACTTGCTTAGCAAACGAATAACCAATATTGCCAACCAATGCACAATCTAAACCTGCTTTTACACAGATATGATACAACAAAGCAGTAGTAGTACTTTTACCATTACTACCAGTAATTGCAACTATTTTAGCATTGCCTTTATATCTATAAGCTAATTCTATTTCTCCAATTAATTCAATGCCTTTTGCTCTAATGGCTTTAACCATTTCATTTTTTTCACCAAT
>JBMLQZ010000161.1:0-2592 GCA_049241285.1 Chitinophagaceae bacterium
AACAATACGACGAGTATAAGAAAGTAGAAGTCGAAAATGGATTTTTCTATGTCAAAAATAGAAGAATTGCAATGAGACATAGAATGCATATTGGCACCATAGTTAGCGATGCTATGATGAAAGTAAAGCTAATGAGTGGTGGATTTATTGGAGTGATTGAAGAATGGTTTATCAGTAGATTAGAGCTAGGTGATGTTTTTACATTAGCAGGAAGAAACGTAGAGTTGGTGATGGTTAAAGATATGACGGTGATGGTGAGAAAATCTACTTCAAAAAAATCTATTGTTCCTAGTTGGATGGGTGGAAGAATGAGCTTAACAGCCAATCTGGGTGTTGTGTTAAGAAAAACATTTAGTAAGGTTGCAGAATTGCCCCATTTTTCTACTAATACCACCATTCATATTCCTGAATTGGTTGCATTATTTCCTTTATTCGAATTACAAAAGCAACTATCACATATTCCTAAAAGCAACGAATTGTTAATTGAACAAATAGCTACAAAAGATGGTTATCACTTGTTGGTATATCCTTTTGAAGGTAGACAAGTGCATGAGGCTATGAGTGCTTTATTGGCCTACAGAATTAGTGAAAAAATGCCCATTACTTTTTCAATTGCCATGAACGATTATGGCTTTGAATTATTAAGCGATCAGCCAATACATTTAGATGATAGCAATGTATATGAATTGTTTTCAACCAACCAATTATTAAATGATATTCAAAAAAGCGTTAACAGTGTAGAGATGGCTGCAAGAAGATTTAGAGATATTGCCGTTATAGGAGGATTAATTTTTCAAGGAATGCCAGGTGAGCAAAAAAAAGCTAGGCATTTACAATCTTCTGCATCCTTATTATTTAAAGTATTCAACGAGTACGATGCTAATAATGTTCTACTTCGTCAGGCTTATAATGAGGTATTTACCCAGCAAATGGAAGAAGTTCGATTGCGTTTAGCCTTACAACGAATTCAAGAAAGCAAAATTTGTTTACAATTTCCTACACAGTTAACGCCTCTAAGTTTTCCTATTGTTGTAGATGGATTGAATAGAAACAATTTAAGTTCAGAAAAATTAGAAGATAGAATTAAAAAAATGCAACAGCAATTAGCAAAATCTTCTCAATAAAAAACCACATTTCATTTAAAAATGTGGCTTTTTATCATTCAATTAATGGTATTTATATTTTTTTCACAACACCACTTCCTGCAACACTTTTCTTAATATTGGTAGCTGTACCAGCATAAAAAACATCTCCACTACCTGCAATGCTTGCAGATACAGATTTGTTTGCAGTGGCTTTAACCGAACCACTACCACTGATTGAAACAGATAAATCATCTGATATTACGCCTAAACAATCTACATCTCCACTACCTGCAATTCTTGCTGTTAATCTTTCCGCAGAGCCACTCATTATTACATTACCACTGCCAGCAATAGAAATTGATAATTCTGTAAATTGTTTAAAATCTACCTTTACTTTACCGCTACCAGCTAAACTAACTTTGGTAACATCATCATTCGTAAAATTTCCTTTTCCAATTATATCTCCACTACCTGCTAATGATATACTATTTATTTTTTGCATGGTTACATAAATGGTAATTTTCTTGTGTGTTTTAAAGTCAACACTATTCTTAGTTCTCAACTTCAACTTACCATTTTCAACTTCCGTTTCTATATATTCTAGCAAATTACTTTCAGCTTCAATTTCAATATTGTTGCTATTTCCGTAAGCAATCATCACATCCCAAGAACCGGCAGACGAAATGCCAGAAAAATTACTTACAGTTCTTGTTTCTTTAGTAATATTTCCATTCCCATCAATTTTTTTCCAAGGTTGGGCAAAACTGTTTAAACTTATACAAGCTAGAATAGCTACAAATAATTTTTTCATAATTGGTTATTTTGTTTTGCAAGTTGAAACGATGCGTTTTAAAAATAGTTACAGGTATCACAAAAAAAAGACCGTCAATTTTTTTTGACGGTCTTTTAAATTCAATGTATACGAATTATTTGGCTAAAGCAGCAGCCATTGTTTTTCCAATATCAGCAGGGCTAGCTACTACATGAATACCGCATTCTGCCATAATTTTCATTTTTGCAGCTGCAGTATCATCTGCACCACCAATGATGGCACCAGCATGACCCATTCTACGACCTGGAGGAGCAGTTTGACCAGCAATAAAACCAACTACCGGTTTAGTTGCATTGTCTTTAATCCATCTTGCAGCATCAGCCTCCATGCTTCCACCAATTTCACCAATCATAATAATGCCATCTGTTTCAGGATCTTCCATTAATAATTTAACTGCTTCAACAGTAGGTGTACCAATAATTGGGTCACCACCAATACCAATTGCAGTGCTAATACCTAAACCAGCTTTTACAGTTTGGTCAGCAGCTTCATAAGTTAAAGTGCCAGATTTTGATACAATTCCTACTCTACCAGCTTTAAAAATAAAACCAGGCATAATACCTACTTTGGCTTCTCCAGCAGTAATTACACCAGGACAGTTTGGTCCAATTAGTCTTGTTGTTTTTCCTTGTAAATAGTTCTTCACTTTTACCATATCTTGAACAGGAATACCTT
>JBMLQZ010000162.1:0-3946 GCA_049241285.1 Chitinophagaceae bacterium
TAACGAAGAGGTTATTCTTTACCGTGTAATTCAAGAGTTAATTAACAACGTTATAAAACATGCACAAGCCAATGAGTTGAATTTGGTGCTTGAAAAAAACAATAAGCAAGTACTTGTAAAAGTTGCCGATAATGGTAAAGGATTTAATTACGAAGCAGCTATTGCAAAAGGTGGGTTAGGACTTAAAAATATGCTGGTACGAATTGAATATTTAAAAGGTAAAATTGAGTTTCTGACCAATAAGCCTAGTGGTACTTTAGTGCAAATAAATATTCCACTTGTGTAAACTAATAAAAATGAAAGAAAAATTGCTTGTTGCTTTTTTGGTAGGATTCATTATTTATTACAGCAACGCTCAAACCAATGTCAATAAACAAGCTTCGCTGATTGTGCGTACCGATAGTATGCATGATAACTTAAAAGCAATAACTATTTTAGACTCTTTAATACAACTTCCAAAAATAGACGTAAAAGAAAAAGTTGAGGCCATGATGCGTTTGGCAACATTGTACATTAAAACGCAACAACTAGATAAAGCAACCCAACTTTCTATTAAAGGTATAGATATTGCAAAACAGTATCGGTTTGATACAGCACATGCCAATTTTTACAAACTTATAGGAGCTGTTAATTATTACAACAATCAATATGCACAGGCTATTCATTACTTTTTTAAAAGTGCTATGCTGGCAAAAGAAAAAGGTATTTTGTATTTAGAAGTCATTAATTATCAGAATATAGGTGGTGTATATATTGATTTTAATAAAAAAGATTCTGGAAAAATTTTCTTGCATAAAGCCATTGATTTAAGTGAAAACTGTGGAAAAAAGTGTCAGGCATCTAAACTAACTGCAATACGATTATTGGGCACTATTTACGAAAAAGATAAAAATTTTTCTTCGGCTGAAAAGCTCTACCAGAAAGGTTTTCAAGAAGCCTTAGTGTTAAAAGATACAAATGTTTTATGCAGCTACCTCATTTATTCAGCAGAGTTATTTGCACAAACCAATAAAGTAGCAAAAGCAATAGATTTTGCTGAGCAAGCAGTTGCTTTAATGCGGTTACAAACAGCAAGAAACGAACATAGCTTTTTGTTCGCATTAAGATTTTTAGGAAGAAAATATCAAATGGTTGGTAAACACAAAGAGGCCGCCGCTATTTTAATAGAGACTATTAATTTACAAATAGAAATATCTAAAAAACAAGGTCAGCAACAAGTAAATGAGCTGACTACCAAGTTTAAAGTAAAAGAGTTAGAACAAGAAAAAGACCTAGAAAAGGTTAACGCTACAACTCAAAAGCAGCAAAAACAAATATTATTACTTTCATTGTTGGCATTGATAACGATTATTGCTTTGGCTATCGCTATATTGTATGTAAAAAATAAAAAGAAAGAAGCAGAACAGCAACAACGATTGACAAAAGCAATTGTAGCAGCAGAAGAAGCCGAACGTAAACGTATTGCTAGCGATTTACATGATGGTGTGGGTCAACTATTTAGTGCCGTAAAAATGAACTTAAGCGGTTTATTAGATAGAATTAAACTTGCTAAAGAAGAAGATCAATTTTTAGCTGAAAAAACCATGGCTCTAGTAGATGAAAGTTGTAAAGAAGTACGAGTAATTAGCCATAAAATGATGCCTAACTTTTTATTAAAATCTGGTATAGCAAGCGATATTAGAAGCTTTATAGAAAAGATTGATGAAAACTCATTAAAAATACATTTTGAAACCAAAGGTTTTACTGAACAACTTGAGTTTAACGAAGAAGTAATTTTATATAGAGTAATTCAAGAGCTGATAAGTAATGTAATAAAACATGCAAAAGCCAATGAGTTGCATTTGATGTTAGAAAAAACAAAAGACCAAATTCATGTGCTGATAGCAGATAATGGAACAGGATTTAATTACGAAGATGCAAAAGCTAAAGAAGGTTTAGGCTTAAAGAATATATTGGTTAGGATAGAATATTTAAAAGGAACCATTCAGTTTTTACCCAATAAACCAAGCGGCACTTTGGTTGAAATCAATATTCCTATTATATAAAAAATACTACAAATGCGTTATTGATAAGGCGATTGTTTTGGATGAATTTCGAATTGTTAATATTAACAATCTAACTATTTATTCAAAACCAAAACTTTACAAAAAATGAAAAAGCTCTTATCAATTCTTTCAGTAATTCTAGTATTATGTTCTTGCAACAAAAAAGATGAAGCACCAACAGCTTCTGCAAGTTGGAAATTAGGAACCACCACTTACACACAAGCATTGTCAATTAAGCAACCAATTGGCCCTTTCGTTCAATACTTAGCTTTAGACAAAATTTATACTTCAGCCGAACTCAGCAACAACTCAAATTCTACCAAAACCTTTAATGGCTTTATGGTCATGTTTAAATCCGCACCAACAGCAGCAGGTAAATATAAAATTGTACTAAAAAATGATCCTACTTCTTTAGCCGCCGATGAAATGATGTTTACTATGCAAGATAAAACCATGAATAAACAATTTGCTGCAACTACCTCTAGTGTTCTAGCCGATGTTACGGTAAATGCTGGTAAAATAACAGTAGTAATTCCTACAACTAAGGTTTTAGAAGTGGGTACTTTAGGAGGTACAACTTTAGATGCTTCTGGCACATTTGTAGAAATGTAACATATAAATATGCATTTCAATGTGTAACGTCACTTGAAAATGTAAGGTTACTTTAAAAAAAAAACATTTACACTTTCAAATTAAATCACTCAAAAGCTTTTATAAACTAAATAATTATGAAAAAAATACTTTTTGCACTTGCAATTATTCTTATCTCTTCAAGCATTAATGCACAATCAAAAAACTACAAAGCATTTAAAGTAAATGTTGGTTTAGGTTATGCTATTCCTGCCAAAAAAACAAGTGGAGGAACAAGTGGTGGTGCTGCTTTTAGCATTGAACCACAATATAGATTGAATGATGTTATTAACGTTGGTTTACGTATTGAAGGTGCTGCAGTTGGTAGTGTAAGTTCTTCTACTGCAAATGCAGATGTGTCTGTTTTAAGTTCTTATACAGCTAGTGGAGAATATTATTTTGCTTCATCTGGATTTAGACCATTTGCTGGTGTAGGTGCTGGAATTTTTTCTATGGCAAGTGCTACAGTTAATTCAAGCACTACAAGTACTCCAACTATTAATTATGGTGGATCTAAATTTGGTTTTTACCCTCGTTTAGGATTTGAAACTGGTCATTTTAGAGTAACAGGTGAATATAATTTTGTGAGCAATAATGGTTATATGGCATTTAAACTTGGTTTCTTCTTTGGAGGAGGTAAGAAATAGTGTATAGTTGTTGGTTTCATGGATTATTTATACACTTAGCCTTATGCATTTGCATAAGGCTTTTTGATTTGATTTGATACTTTGTTTATTTTATGATTGATACATATTTATTTCTATTTTCAAACATAATCCATGCTAGTATTAACGTTAGTACAGCAACAATGGGTAATCCTGATGTGTCTTGCACAATATTTGTTAATACAATTCCAACCATCACAGGAAAAATAATTAATGCACCTAAGGCTCTAGTCTTAGGGATAATTATACATATTCCACCTACTATTTCTGCCAAACCAACCAATGGTAGTAACCATTCAATTTGTGTAAATGCTTGAAAAAGTTGTATCATTTTTTCAGGTAAATCTTTTGGCATTGGCATATAATTGAAAAACTTATTCAAGCCTGCGTTTAACATCATCAATCCAAACAATAAACTTGCTACAAACAATACTTTTTGTTTCATAATTTTTTATTTAAAAAGTTAATTATCCAAATTACACCAAATATATCAGACAAGCTGAGGAAATAAACTCCCAAAAACATTTTATAATGGCACCGAAATTTTTGCAGCTTTATATTAAGATTCAAACAATCAAGAAGCTTCCTTAACAATCAATAACTTTT
>JBMLQZ010000162.1:3956-7157 GCA_049241285.1 Chitinophagaceae bacterium
ATAACTTTTGTTTTGGTGGATATAATTGTATAATTATATGATTGACATTTATAGGAAGTTCAACATGTAAATCCATTTTTTAAACTATAAGCAATAGATAAATGATTTTCAGAAATAATCAATTTGCCAAATTATTAATTGCCCATAATTTTTTATAGCCGAAAAGCTGCCGGATTGCCGTGAAAACCACGCTGAAGATTTGTGTGCAGGTTTTGTGGCGGAGTTGTAACAAAAGCCGGAACTATAGATGCTAGTAGTGATGTTGTTGAAAGCCTCGAAAAAAGAAATTACTTCTTTCGTTTTGTTTTAGGCTGCTTTTTACGTGTAAACGCATCGTTGAAAAAACAATTGATACCTCTTCTGTTGCCACAACTGCCTTGCTCTTTTAATGAAACGGTTCTGTCTCTAAAAGTAAAATCAATGATACAAGGATCGCCACCAATATTATACAATCCTTCTTTGGCATTTTTCATTTTTAATTCGCCTTTTAATTCACCAATACAGGTGCCTTCCTTTTTTTCGAAATGAACAAAGAATAGATACGTTTTTTGATCTTTTCCATCTCTAATAGAAATGAAATTTTTTTTATCTCTCATGTAATCGCCACTCCATGTATTTTTAATAGGAAAGGTGTCAATAGGATTGATAATAGAATCGTTCTTTGCAACATCTTCATTAGTATCGTTAATTACTACTGTAAAAGTGGTATCGTTATTATACACCCAACCAACTCTAGTAAATTTAAACTCTTTAGAAACAGCATCTATACGCTCTTTTCCAATTAAAAAAGTAGGTTCTTTATTGATAGATACATTGTGAATATATCCATCGTTTTGGGGTAAAGTAAATAATGCTTTTGTTGCTAAAAACGTATTTTTTTTGGTAAGTACTATAGTAAATAAGGTGGTTTTACGTTGTTGTTGTGCCGTTGCTAATAAATACAATTCTTTTTCTTTTTCTATTCTTCCAACTGGGTGAATTGTATATTTTTTAGTGTTGCCTAAAATATGGCTAATGCTTGTATATGGTACAAATTGGGTAAAAACTTTACTACTAATTGTTACTGTGTCGGTAATTTTTAAAATATTGGTATCTGCAACTGTAAAAGGTAATTTAACGGGTTTAAAAGCCGCAATAAAATCGTTTATTTTAACAGGCTCATTACCTGCAAGATTTACTTTTTCTTCCTTACAACTCAATAAAAATATACACCAACAAACTGCCACTAAGTAACGCATACAAAAAAATATTTTCTCAAAAATAGGGTTTTCAACTAAGCATTGAATGTAAAAAAAGCTATATAAAACTGATATTAAAACAATTCAATCATGAAATGTATTTGCAAACAAGAATTTATTATAATTTAGACTCGTCTAAAAATATATTTCGTGGTTTCTAATTTTTCAATAGCAGAAGAAAACTACATTAAAACAATATTTCATTTGCAACAAAACCATGCAAGTGTTGCTACTAACGATGTGGCTGGTGCTTTACATACAAAAGCAGCATCTGTAACAGATATGCTTAAGAAATTAAAAGCAAAAAATATTGTTGAATATGAACGTTACAAAGGTGTTATACTCAGTAATAATGGCGAAAAAGTAGCCTTGTCAATTGTTAGAAAACACCGTTTATGGGAATATTTTTTGGTTGAAAAGTTGCAATTTGATTGGGATGAAGTGCATGAAGTTGCTGAAGAATTAGAACATATTAGCAGTAAAAAATTAGTTGAAAAATTAGATGCCTATTTAGGTTTTCCCAGATTTGATCCTCATGGAGATCCTATACCTGATAGCGAAGGCGTTATGCGTAATCAATTACAAATGTTGTTGTTAGAAGCACCTTTACACACCCATTTAGAGATTACTGCTGTTGCCAATCAAACAACCCAATTATTAGAATTATTAAAACATAGAAATATGGGAATGGGTACTTTAATATTCATTCAACAAAAATTTGATTTTGATGATTCTTTAGAAATTCAACTAGTAGCATCAAATCAAGTGTTTACAATCAGCCAACAAATGGCATCTGTTTTATTTGTTAAATTATCAACGGTATGAGTGGAGTAGATTCTTTACATGATCAATCATTATCAGAAGTAAATTCATCGGTAGATACAACACATCCTAGAAAAGGATTTAAAAGAATATTGGCCTATTTTGGCCCTGCATATTTAGTAAGTGTTGGCTACATGGATCCTGGTAATTGGGCAACCGATTTACAAGGTGGTGCTCAATTTGGTTATCAATTAATTTGGGTATTATTAATGAGTAATCTAATGGCTTTGTTATTGCAAAGTCTTAGTGCAAGATTGGGTATTGTTCGAAAAAAAGATTTAGCCCAAGCAAATAGAGAAGTGTATCCACCTGTGGTAAATTTCTGTTTATACATTTTAGCTGAATTGGCCATTGCAGCTTGTGATTTAGCAGAAGTACTAGGCATGGCAATAGGTATTCATTTACTTACTGGTTTGCCTTTAATGTATGGTGTTGGTATTACGGTTTTAGATACTTTTTTATTATTGTATTTGCAGCGTCTTGGCATTCGAAAATTAGAAGCATTTATTATATCGTTAGTTGGAATTATTGGTTTATCATTTTTGTTTGAAATTATTTTTGCTGCTCCTGATTTAAAACTTGTGGCTAAAGGGTTTATTCCCACGGCATTAAACGAAAAAGCTTTATACATTGCTGTAGGAATTATAGGTGCAACAGTTATGCCTCATAATTTATACTTGCATTCTGCATTGGTACAAACAAGAAAAATTAGTGATGATAATATTGGTATTAAAAAAGCATTGAAATATAATTTTTTCGATAGCCTCATTGCTTTAAATGCTGCCTTTTTAGTAAACGCTGCTATTCTTATTCTTGCAGCAACAGTATTTTATGCTACCGGAAATACACATGTAGCAAAAATTGAAGATGCTCATCAATTGTTACAACCATTATTAGGTAACAAATTTGCTCCTATGTTATTTGCAATTGCTTTAATAGCAGCTGGACAAAGCTCAACAATTACAGGCACTTTAGCAGGACAAATTGTTATGGAAGGATATTTAAGTTTAAGAATTAATCCTTTATTAAGGCGATTAATTACCAGACTTATAGCTATTTTACCAGCAGTTTTGGTAATTGGAATATATGGAGATGATAAAGTAGATGATTTATTGGTTTTTAGTCAAGTTGTTTTGAGTTT
>JBMLQZ010000163.1:0-1955 GCA_049241285.1 Chitinophagaceae bacterium
TTACAGTAAATGGAGTAGTAATTGTAACTGAATCACCTGGTTTTAAAGGGGTTGGTAAAAGCACTTTTACAATATCAATATAGTTTGGTTTTGGATGAGCTTCAATATTGCAAGCTTTACCATTTGCTGTAAAAGATAATCCTGAAATAGAGCCACCTTTGTAGTTTTTTAATTTCTTTTTTCTTTCAATATCTCCATTCAACTGTTCAAAAAATGCAGTTTGCTCGTTTGAATATGCGTTGGCCCAAATATGAAACCAAATAAAATCTAAACTTACTGAAGAATTGTTCTTATAAATAATTTTTTCAAATCCATTAATGGTTTTTTCTTTTTCATTTAATGAAACATCAATGGTATAATTTACATGCTGTTGAAAATAGTTTTCTTGAGCAAATGAAGTAACACTAATACCTATAAAAACAAATAGCAATAAGCGGTTCATAATTAGCATTTTTATAAATGGTTACAATAATACATATTGTAATTAATTATTCTGCAAAAAACATTTTTTATAATAGGAATATTTATTGAATGATATATAAAATTAATTTACTAAGTACTAATTTGTAAAAAAATTATGGAGGTTTATGATTCAATAATTGGCATTTGAAAACGTATAATTTGACTGAAATACACCTTAAAATTGCAATAAACTTGCTATTGCAACAATAGAACATAAACTAGTTTTGATTGAATTATTTATTGCTATTGCTATGTCAAAACTGTTATCACTACTTTGTTTATTTACAATTATTTTTTCGGTTTCGGTTGCTCAAAAAAAAGAGAAAAATGCCTACAAGTTAGTTTGGTTTGATGAGTTTAATAACACAGGTTCACCAGACACCACTAAGTGGGAATTTGAAGAAGGCTATAAAAGAAACAATGAGGCTCAATGGTATCAAAAAGATAATGCTTTTTGTAAAGATGGATACTTAATTATTCAAGCAAGAAAAGAAACAAAACCCAATCCTAATTATGTAGAAGGTAGTAATAATTGGAAAACAAAATGGCCAAAAGTTAAGTATACATCTGCTAGTTTGGTTATGAAAAAAATACATGCTTTTCAATATGGTAAATTAGAAGTTAAAGCAAAAATTGAAGCACAAGATGGTTTATGGCCTGCTATATGGACTTTAGGTGTTTCTGGTAAATGGCCTGCTAATGGTGAAGTGGATATTATGGAATATTACCAAAATCAAATTTTAGCCAATTATGCTTATGCTGGAAAAAATGGTTATCAAGCAATTTGGGATGCTGTAAAAAAGCCTATAGATAGTTTAGGTGGAAAAAAATGGGCAGATTCTTTTCATGTATGGACATATTTATGGGATGAAAATAAAATGCAAATTTTTGTGGATGATACATTGTTAAACGAGATTGATTTGAATACAACCATTAACAAATCTGATGGATTGAATCCTATGCGTCAACCACATTATTTATTGTTAAACTTAGCATTAGGTGGTGATAAAGGTGGAAGCCTAGCTAACACAATTTTTCCTAGTAATTATCTGGTAGATTATGTTCGATTGTATCAAAAAAAGTAGCTACTTCTCTCCTTTTGTAAATACTCATCTCATCTTAATTTACTTATTGTTTTAAAGTATCAAATGTTCTATAAAATCGCCATTATGAAAACAAATTTTTTTCAATCATACATTCAAAAAATTACTTTTTGTTTGTTTTGTGGTTTAGTATTTCTTTCATTTAGATATCCAATTAGCAAAGCATCTTCAACAAAAGTTGGTAAACCTAATGTGATTATTATTGTAACAGACGACCAAGGTTATGGAGATGTTGGGTTTAATGGATGTAAAGATATTCCTACCCCTAATATTGATAAAATAGCTAAAGGTGGTGTTGTATTTTCTAATGGATATGTTAGTTATTCAGTTTGTGCACCTAGCAGAGCTGGATTAATTACAGGTAGATATCAAGATAGATTTGGTTTTGGT
>JBMLQZ010000163.1:1965-4649 GCA_049241285.1 Chitinophagaceae bacterium
AGAAATCCATTATACAAACCATTTGATGAAACCATAGGCTTACCCACTTCAGAACAAACTTTAGCCGATTATTTAAAACAAACTGGTTATTACTCTAAAGCTATTGGTAAATGGCATTTAGGCGCTCATGAAAAATTTCATCCTTTAAATAGAGGCTTTCAAGAGTTTTATGGTTTTTTAGGAGGTGGTCATCGCTATTTTCCTGAAGAATTTGATATTGAAAAAGCCAGCGATGCAAAAAATGAAAGTCAAAGCTACAGAACCAAGCTTGTAAGTAATAATGAGATTGTAAATGAAACAGAATATTTAACCGAAGCGTTAACTAGAGAGGGCGTTTCTTTCATTCAAAAAAATAAAGAAAAACCATTTTTTCTCTATTTAGCTTATAATGCACCACATGCACCCTTACAAGCACCTCAAAAATATTTAGATCGCTTTAATAACATTCAAAATCCAAAGAGAAAAACATATGCAGCTATGGTAAGTGCTGTTGATGATGGTGTTGGATTAATTTTAAATAAATTAGATGAATTGGCAATAGCAGAAAATACAATTGTTATTTTTTTATCTGACAATGGTGGTCCAAAAGAAGACAATGGTAGTTACAACGGACTGCTAAAAGGTGGAAAAGGATCTTTATGGGAAGGTGGAGTAAGAGTGCCGTTTGCCATGCGTTGGCCAGCTGAAATACCTGCTAATACAAAATATGATAAGCCTGTAATTTCATTAGACATTTTTGCAACCATTGCAAATAATATTCAAAAAGCTCCTCAAACAAAAAATAATTTAGATGGAGTTAATCTACTTCCATTCATAAAAGGCAATAACAATAATTATCCACACGAATACCTTTTTTGGAGACAATACGATGCTAAAAATTTTGCAGTATTACATGCAACAAATAATATGAAAACAGTCATGATTAAAGATTCACTGTTACACATATTTAATTTAAAAAAAGATGTTGGTGAAAAAGAAAATTTATTAGTTCAAGAATCAGCTGCAACAGACAAATACAAAGAAGAATTTAAAAAATGGGAAATGAATATGAAGTCACCAATTTTCTTTGGACTTAATCAAGAAGAATTATACAAAAAAACTTTTCAGCAGAAACAAAATCCTTAGAAGCCGTTTAAGTTAATTGTTTAGAATAGATTATGAATATTTTTTTGAGCGAAACAAGGTAGATTTTGCAGCCATAGTCTAAATGCCTAAGGAGAAAAATATAACGAAGTTGCAGCCTAATAAAATGCCATAAGAGATATCAAATAATTAACTTAAACAGTTTCTTAATCACTGTAAACAAAAACAAATTCAATTTTTCATAACGTTATCATCAACTAATAAAAAAGAAAAACAACAATGAAGCAAATAATTACGGTGTTATTTATTATTGGTTTAGTAACAACACAAAAAGTTTTTGCACAAACAATCAGAAAAGACATTACATCTGATCAAAAAACTCAAATTAAAAAAGGCTATGGAATGTTTATTCATTTTGGAATAAACACATTTAATGAAATTGAATGGTCAAACGGAAAAATACCTGCATCTTCTTACAATCCTACAAATCTAGATTGCGATCAGTGGGTACAAACTGCAAAAGAAGCAGGATTTAGATACATTATTTTAGTTACCAAACATCATGATGGTTTTTGTTTATGGGATAGCAAATACACCGATTATGATGTAGCTTCTTCACCAGTAAAAACAGATGTGGTAAAAGCTGTTGCAGATGCTTGTAAAAAGTATGGATTAAAATTGGGCGTTTATTATTCTTTATGGGATAGGCATGAACCTAGTTATAAAAACCATGCAGCCTATAATGAGTACATGAAAAATCAATTAACTGAATTGATGACTAATTATGGACCCATTTGTGAACTTTGGTTTGATGGTGCTTGGGATAAAAAAACAGAAAATTGGCCATTGCAAGATATATACACTTATGTAAAAGCCATGCAACCTAATTGTATGATTACCGTAAATCATACAATTGTTAAACCTACTAATAAAAATGCGGTACAGTTACCAGAGCATTTTGCTGAAGGAGATCCAATAAGATATTATCCTGTTGATTTTAGAATTAAAGATCCAAACATTGTTCGTTGGGATGATCCTAAGTATTATCAATGGAAAGATTCTTTGTTATATATGCCTTTTGAGCATACCATTTGTTTATCTGATAGAGCAAACTGGTTTCAAAAGAAAAATGTATTACCTGCTAGAACAACTGATGAATTAGAAGAATTATTTTATTGGACAACTGCTAATGATAACATTTTAATTGTAAACGTTCCGCCTGATTTATCTGGTAGAATTAGAACCATTGAAAGAAATAGAATTTTTGAATTGGCTGATAGGTTAGGAATTCGTGGTGGTAAAAAACCATTACCCATTGGTCCTAAAAATCTAAGTTTTAATCAACCAATTGTTGCTTCTAGTGAAAACAGTAACTATCCAGCAACTAAAGCAAACGATTATAGCTTAGAGTCTTTTTGGCAATCAGCAGACACTACAGCAGAATTAGAAATTACTTTCAATCAACTAGAAACATTTAATAGAATTAGCATTTTTGAACATGCCATTTCAAAAGATTTAGGAGATAATTTTTCTAGAATTAGAATTTTTAATGTTAAGGAATTTGAATTGCAAGAATTTAAAAATGGTGAGTGGGATACTTT
>JBMLQZ010000164.1:0-3841 GCA_049241285.1 Chitinophagaceae bacterium
AATTTTATTTTGAATAGAGTTTAATTCTTCTAATCGAGTTTTATGTTGACTTAAAATTTGCGATTGTGCTTGAATTTCTCGGTTTTTTAAACGTAGTTCAAAAAGCTTAATTACCTGTTTTGCCAGAATTTTTAAGGCTTTAGTTTGCCGTTCGTTCAAATCTCTAGGAACTGTATCAATAACACACAAAGTGCCTAATTTAAATCCATTTTTATTTACTAGTGGCATGCCTGCATAAAAACGAATATTTGGTTGTTCTGTAACTAAAGGATTATCAAAGAAGCGATCGTCTTGAGTTGCATCAGATACAGTAAACAAATTATCACTCAGAATTGCATGTGAGCAAAACGAAACATTTCTATCTGTATCATCTGGTTTTAAAATACCAACTTTTGCTTTAAATAGTTGCTTATTTGCGTCCACTAGTGTTATTAATGATATGGGAGTATTGCATATTTCAGAGGCTAATTCAACAATTTCATCAAAGTCTTCTTTATACTGAGTAGTCAATATATCGTAACTGTATAGTTCAAGTAACCTCTCTCTTTCATTCTCAGGAATTCTTGCAACAACCATAACTGCTTAACTGGTTTCATGCAATTTATTAAAAGTTATTGTTTTACACTATTATTATTTCTATCTCATGATTGTTAAACAAATAATTCATTATTTATGATACCATGTTTATGCTGATTGTTAAAGATAAATATATTTTTTTGTTGTATGTGCCAAGGCTTTTTGTACAAAGTAACTTGCTTTGTAGTTTAATGCTTGTAAGAAGGATGAAAAGAAAATAATGTACTTCTTAAAAAATCTCTATCTAAATGTGTATATATTTCTGTTGTAGTAATGCTTTCATGGCCTAGCATTTCTTGCACTGCTCTTAAATCTGCACCTCCTTCAACCAAATGAGTGGCAAATGAATGTCTAAAAGTACGTGGTGAAATGTTTTTAGTAATGAATGCTTTTGCCGCTAATTCTTTAATGATATAAAAAATCATAACCCTGCTTAATTGTTTTCCTTTATTGTTCAAAAAAACAAAGTCTTCATGATTTTTTTGAATAGTTTGATGAATTCTTACTCCATTCAAATACAACAGTAGATACTTAATTGCGTCTTTGCCAATAGGTACCAGTCTTTCTTTATCGCCTTTTCCAATTACACGAATAAATTCATCTTCAAAAAACAAACCGCTAATTTTTAAATTCACTAATTCACTAACCCTTAATCCACAACTATACATGGTTTCAATAATTGCTTTGTTCCTAGTGCCTTCTGGCTTACTTAAGTCAATGGCTGCAATCATTTGTTCTATTTCTTCATAGCTAAGTGTGTCTGGTAATAAACGTTGTGTTTTAGGTGCCTCTAATAATGCAGATGGGTCTGTTATGCAAACTTGTTCAATTAAACAATATTTGTAAAAACCTTTTATTCCAGAAATGATTCTTGCTTGTGAAGTGGCCGACATTCCTAATTCGGCAATCCATTTTACAAATTGTTGTAAATCTTTTAGTACAACTTGATTTGGCTGAAGGGGCTGCTGTGTAATTTCTAAAAAGCTGGTCAATTTATCAACATCACGTAAATATGCTTCTACTGAATGATCGCTGAGAGATTTTTCTAATTGTAAGTAAGCTTTAAAACCTTTTTTGTATGCATTCCACATCTTGAATCGAAGATACAATTTGTATATTTAGAATGGGCATTCGAAATAATTTAAAACTGTAAAAATTTATAGAATAACAGGCCTATAATAAGTGTATAATATTGAAGATATTGCCATTGGTCTTTTATTCTAAATTCATATTTCAATGCTTGTACTTGCTTAGTTGCTATGTTTTCTATCCAAGAAAAATAATTTATTTTTTGTAAAGAAATATCAGTGCTTCTGCCGCCTGTAATTAGTGCATATGAATTTTTAAAATTATTACTAACATATCTATCTATAAGCATTATAATTAAAGCTATAGAAATTGGCAAAATAAAATAGGCTATAAATAATTGAGCATCGTTTTGTAAAACATATTTTTTTAATGCCATACTACTTAAAGTAAGTAGTGGTGCATGAAAAGCAAATAAGAAGAATGATGATTTTGTTATGTTTCTGAACCAAGAAAATTTTTGATAACCATTTAATAGGTAATCAACTGCAAACCAACAAGTATAACTTCCAAATAAGCCAATTAATTTAAAAGATAGAATCATTATGAAAACGGTAGTTGAGTTATGAAGATTAGAAAATGCTAAACCTGTTCTGGTAATTGCTAATGCTATAAATAATAGAGCTGCAGTTTTTACACTTAAAAAACTTAAAGGCTTTGAAATGGTTTTATTGTAAGTTGCTAAATAAAAACCAATAAAAAAGAAAATATAACCTCTGTCTTTTGTTTCTCCTCCTAAAACATTCGTAAATAACCAAAGAATTGCCAATATCGATAAGGTTGCAAAAGGTATTTTTTCACAAAAAAAACGAATAATAGGTGTTGCAACAGCAAAGAGAAACATTACTTTTAAGTACCAAAGTTGAAAAGATGTAGGCGTAATGAAAATTTGATAAAAAGCATCTTTAAAAGTAAATTCCTGTAAAGGCTTTCCAAAAATTCCCGTGTTTGAATTTCTGTAGAAGTTAGTTTCAATAACATCGTAAATAATACAAGTTAAAAATCCAATACAGCTTATGATAATAAATGGAAAAATAATAGTTTGTATTTTTCTTGAGATAAGTTCTGTGTAAGAATACTTGTTTGATTTTGCTAATAAGTATCCAGAAATAGCCATTAGTAAAGGAATTCTACATCTAAATAATGCATTTGAAAAGAAATATTCAACAAAGGCTATTGGGCTAAATTTTGCATCTGAAAAAGAAGCAGGTGTTTGTATATTATTGCTTACATTATAATTATGAACAAATAAAAGTGCAATCATACAGAAAAAGCTAAGCACCTTTATTTTATTGTTTATTTGAGTATCCATTGCTTGCTGTAATTTGTACTACAAAAGTCATCAAGTTGTGCGTCTTAGCTTGTAGAAGTAGTTCTACTGATGTGTCGAAAAACAATGAGTTGGCTATAGAAGCTATACTATGTAAATTGCATTAAAAGAAAACATCTTCAATAAAGAGCAGGTCAGCTACTTCGTTTGCATGTAGTGTAATTGCTACAACATCAAATTGAATGAATTCCCATTGTGGTTGTTGTATTAAATATGCTTCTGCCGCTCGTTTTAAACGATTCATTTTTAATTCACTAATGCTTTCTTCTGGATGCCCAAATAACTGATTGGTTCTGGTTTTTACTTCAACAAAATGTAGAGTATTTTTTAAACTAGCTATTATATCAATTTCTAGGTGTTTAAAACGCCAATTTTTTTCAATAACAATAAATCCTTTTTCAATTAAATAGTCAACTGCAATAGATTCTCCTTTTTCTCCTATTTGTTTACTATTCATAGTATATTCGACTTTTAATTTCTAATTATGCAGATAACTGGTAAAATTTTTCAATTAAAGGGTAAAATACAAAACTATGCGTGGGGTGGTTTTAATTTTTTACCTCAATTATTACATTTTACAAATGAAGCTCAACAACCTTGTGCAGAATATTGGATGGGTGCTCACCCTTCTGCTTCATCCATTATTTCTGATGGTAAAAATAGCATTTCATTAAATGAATTTATTCAACAAAATCCTTCTGCTACTCTTACAGATAAAGTGTTTGAAACATTTGTCATAAGACTTGTCGCAATAAGCTAGCGTGTTTGGAAAGTGGACAGCTGTTGAACAAGTAGTTACTCCGTCTGTTTATCTGTCTGTCTGTCTATTTATGTGTCTGTCCATGTGCC
>JBMLQZ010000165.1:0-2411 GCA_049241285.1 Chitinophagaceae bacterium
CCCATTAGATTAATAGAACTCAGTTGAATTTTTTGATTATTTCTATTAAATATTTTGAAGTACTGTGTTGTTGAACCTGTTGAAGTAAAAATTGTATCGAAATGTAGTGTATCTTCTGAAAGACTCACTACTGCTTCTTTGCTGGTAATAAATCCATCTTTCTTACAAGAAACGAGAAAATAAATACAAACTATTAATAAAGAAAAAATCCATTTCATGAAAGCAATTTAGTTTAAATATCTATAAGGATATGCAGACATTTATTTTTAACAATAAAACTAAAATTTTACTAATTAATGGATGTTATTCTCCATTCAAAACTTTAAGGAAAAACAAAAGCTACTAAACTGTATAGGCTACACTAAGTATGCTTAACTTGGTTTGATTTACTTGTAAAATCTCATTTCCACAAGCTTCAAAAGTAGCACCAGTAGTTAGTACATCATCAACTAGAGCAATATGCTTTCCTTTAAGTGCGTCAGCATTTGCAATGCTAAAAGCCCCATCAATATTTTGCCATCTACTAATTCTGTTTTGTTTAGTTTGAGTTTCTGTAAATACAGATCTAATTACCGAATATTCATCAATTGGTTTTGGCCAAACACTTGTAATGCCTTTGCAAATTACAGCTGCTTGGTTGTATCCTCGCTTCTTTTCCTTTTGGGCATTTAACGGAATTGGGATTAGTAGATCTATGTCATTGAATCTATTCGTTGCCAATAATTGTTCACCCAATATCTTTCCTAGAAAGAGTCCAATAGCTTGATTGTTTCGATATTTCAACTGAAAAATTAAATGTTGAACTAATGCTTTTTTGTTAAAATATAATGCTGAAGTTGCCTTTTCAATAGACATTCTACCAATAAACTTTTTTTCAGCAAAATTACCTGTAACATTCGTAAATCCAGTAACTGGAAGGTTGTAAATACACTTAGAACATAGAGTACTATTTGCTTGTAAAATATCTGTTCCACAACCTTCACAAACATGCGGATAGAACAAATGTGATAAATGACTTATTGTAAAATGAATTGATTTTTGTAGAAGCATTTTGGTATGAGTTTACAATTCAATTTACAAAATAATCTTAGTATATTAAAACAAAAGTTGATATACCTCATGCACTTGGGTTGCTGCAATTATTTCTATAGAAAACTGTTTGGGGTTAAAACTCTTTTTATTGTATTTACTTACTACTATTTTTTCAAA
Organism: Chitinophagaceae bacterium; assembly: GCA_049241285.1. Lineage (GTDB taxonomy): Bacteria > Bacteroidota > Bacteroidia > Chitinophagales > Chitinophagaceae > Parasediminibacterium. The sequence goes on from JBMLQZ010000165.1 coordinate 1,210, forward strand.
TCCTAGTTTCTCTGCTTCTGCAATTCTTTGTTCAATTCTATTAACTGCTCTAATTTCTCCATTCAATCCAACTTCTCCTGCAAAACAAATATGTGTACTTAAAGGAATGTCTTCATAACTACTTAGTAATGCACAAATAACCGCTAAGTCAATAGATGGATCTTCAACTTTTAGTCCACCAGCTATATTTACAAAAACATCTTTAGTGCCAAATAAAAAGCCACCCCTCTTTTCCAAAACTGCTAAAAGTAGTTGTAGTCTGCGTAAATCAAAACCGCTAACGGTTCTTTGTGGCGTGCCGTAAACACTCTGTGTTACCAATGCTTGTACTTCAATTAGTAATGGTCTCATACCTTCAAGTGAAGCGGCAATTGCACTTCCGCTTAAAGGCTCTTCTCTTTGTGTTATTAATATTTCAGAAGGGTTTTCTACAATACGCATTCCATTTGCTGTCATTTCGTAAATACCTAATTCGGAAGTACTACCAAATCTGTTTTTCAAAGTTCTAAGAATTCTATAAGCATAATGTCTATCGCCTTCAAATTGTAGAACAGTATCTACCATATGTTCTAAAATTTTTGGGCCGGCAATGCTACCATCTTTTGTAATATGACCAATTAAGAATACCGGTGTATTTGTTTCTTTTGCAAACTGCTGAAACTCTGCTGTACATTCTTTAATTTGACTAACACTTCCAGCTGCAGAATCAATATTATTTGATTGAATAGTTTGAATTGAATCGACAATAATTAATCCTGGTTTTAATTTTTTTACTTCTTGAAATATCGATTGAATATGTGTTTCAGTAAGAATGAAAAAGTTTTTGTTTTGAATTTGTAAACGCTCTGCACGCATCTTAATTTGTTGCTCACTTTCTTCCCCACTAATGTATAGAACTGAAATATTCTGCATCATTAAACCATGTTGTAAAAAAAGGGTGCTTTTACCAATGCCTGGTTCACCACCAACAAGCACTAAACTTCCTAAAACAATACCTCCACCTAATACTCTATTCAATTCACTATCTCTAGTTTCAATTCTTTTTTCGGCAGTAGTATTTATTTCATGAAGTGTGACTGCCTTATGATTTTTCTTAGTTGAAGAATAATCTACCCATTCTGCATTTTTTTCTGCCCCTTTATCAATAACTTCTTCAATAAACGTATTCCATTGATTACAGCTAGAACATTTTCCTAGCCACT
>JBMLQZ010000166.1:0-5703 GCA_049241285.1 Chitinophagaceae bacterium
TTGTTTTGTTCCTTCTCGTTCCTATACAATTCTTATAAATTCTCTCCAACCAATAATTTGACGAATAAATCCTTCTACAGAGTTAATAGGAGCATCATTTTTTTGAGCATAATCTAAAGCCGAATCAACTACTTCTTTTGGTGTAATTAGTCCAATATTTAACATTGGTGTTAGTACACTATGATACAAAATTGGTTCGTTGGCAACCATTGAATCTTCATAAATACCAAATTTTGTAAAACGCTCTTTAAGAAAGGATTGCAGCCATATTTTACTCTCTAAAAAAGTTGTTGGATAAAAGGTATTTTCTGTAAAAAATTCTGTTGAACTTCCAAGATTATGAGCATAGTATTTAATTACATATTGCTTGGCTTCTATCACCCATTTATTGTGGCTTGGAAAAGAATAATGAGGTATAACTTCACCCTTAGGAAAACTACTTCTATTTTCAGCATCAAAAGTCCATTTTCCTCCTAACGGTTTTTGATCTTCACTAATTAATATTTGCTTTTGCTTGCGTTGCCAAATATAAAAATCAGTTTGAAAATACGTTTTCCTAGAATTGAAAAATGAAGTCACATTTTCAAGATTATTCATAAACTGTGGTGACTCATAAACGGTTGTTTGCATTTGCAGTTTAGTGCAAGTACTTTCAATTAATTTCTGTAACCAATTATCTACAACATCTACATAATGAATATGGGTATATCCTTTAGTATGTAATTCTGCAATAAGTTCTTTAGTTTTAATAGCTTTTCCTTCTGCAGCTTTATATACAACATGATAGCCACTATCAACTAAAAACTGTTGGTAAAACTGCATACTTGCTCTGTGTAAAATAAGTTTTTGCTGATGAAAAGCATATTGCTGAAAATACAAATACTCTTCAACTAACAACACAGTTCTACCCTTTACTAAAGCAGGATTGAATTGAAATAATTGATGCGGAAAAACAATACTAATTTCCAAAACAAGATATTTTTAAGGCTACTAACTTTTTTACAACAATTTCCTTCTATAAATGTTCTATTAACTTAAATCTTATAAGCAATACAAAAGCTATTTATGGAAACTTTAAAGGGAAAAAACGTTTTAATAGTAGGTGCTACTGGTGGTATTGGCGAAAAAGTAGCTAAATTAATAAGTGGAAGTGGCGGAATTGCCTATTTAACAGGAAGAAATGTAACCAAGCTTGCTGCTGTTGCTCAAGAATGTGGAATAGGTTATGACAGGTGTTTTGAGATGAATATTGCCGATGAAACATCTGTTCAAAATTGTGTTCAACAGGTTATAGATACTGCAGGAAATATTGATATTGTAGTAAATGCAGCTGGTATTGGTATTATTAAACCCATGGACACACTTAGCTCAGAAGAGTTTATGAGAACCCTTCAAACAAATTTAATTGGTACATTTTATTTGGTAAAAGCAGTGCTTCCTAAAATGAAAGAATTAAAGAAAGGTTTAATTATAAACATTCCTGGTGTATTGGGCAAAGTACCCATGGCTGGTGCAGCTGCTTATAGTGCTAGTAAATATGGAATTGTTGGAATGATGCAAAGTATAAGAGAAGAAGTTAAGAGAACAGATATACGCATAACCAATTTATTTTTAGGTGGTGTAGATAGCCCATTTTGGGATACGATTGACTTACGTGTTCAAAGAGATAAAATGGTAGTTAGTGAAGAAGCTGCAAAAGCAATATGGTTTTTATGCCAACAACCAACTAGTGGTGTAGTTAGTGAAATGGTATTACAGCCATTTAATCATCAAGCAATTTAATACTAGCAAATTTTTTATTTATAAAAAATATAATTGTCTAAAACCCCTGATAACACTACGTTTCAGAGCAATGTGAAAATAAAAATTTCTAAATACGCAAAAAATATTTGGAAATTATGAAGAAAACATTTCAATTTTGCATTGCAATAAAACTTATCAAAGTGAATCGTATACTATCATACAAACAATCAAAAAACATGTTTAGCCCTATGGCTAAATTTGTGAGAGATGAGGCGATTCATTTATATGCTTAACGTTTAATACTTAAACTTAAAATAAAGAAAAGCCTCACAAAATGTGGGGCTTTTTTATTATTCACTAATTACAATTTTATGTCACAACAATATAATCGAAAACCATTTTATATGCTACTAAGTAAAGCATCGTCGTATGCTTTACCCAATGTATTACAACGTGAGTTTAGTAAACATGTATATTATTTTCAATCGGATACAATACCAAGTATTTAGCTACTTAAATTAGCTATCGTACAAAGCCCGATTGAGTGTATCAATCGGGCTTTTTTTATGTAACAAAATCAAAAAAGGAGGAACAAAAAATGAAAAACAAATTTTTTGTAAAAACACTAGTAAAGTGTTTTGGAGAGGCTAACACCATTCAAATGTTAAATCAAATACAGAAACCAATTATTAACAAAAAGGCGAAAAAGTATAAAGCAAAACTAAAGCTGTAAATCTTTACCAGCAAGGGTTATCGCCAACAAAATGAAAGTATATGAGCATTCTATTATCCATTATAGTTTTACTAATATGGTTAAATCAAGTAATACCAATCATACAAGTAAGTATACAATACATTAGCAAATATTGGCGTAAAATAACCGTAAGAAATATGGATGTTTTTGATGAGTATTTTATTGAGCCTAAACACTATTATTGGAATATGTATAAAACATTTCCATCAATAGCTTTTATAGCAAATGTAGATACATCGGCTATTTTAGAACTAATCCAAAGTGAACAATTTGGAGCAATAAAATCTATCTATCAACGCAATTATTATGATTGGCAAGCCGAAAAATTAGCGTTTACCAAAACACTTATTCGTTTAAAAAACAACATTGTTATTCGACTAGGTGAAGACTGGGCAGATGTTTATTATAACGAACAAGGTTTAGAAAATTGTGAACAAATGATAGATGCATTTAAATCATTAAAACAACCAGAGAAAGAAACAGATTTTGAAATCAACATCATATCTATCAACAACAATGGTTTAGATTTAAAAACCCTGTCAATTGAGCCTACAAAACTAGACATAGACTTGTATTATAACGATGATTTTAAGGCAATTGATGCACTTATAAAAGAGCGTTTGCACAAAGAAAAAGACAAGGGTATTGTTTTGCTACATGGTTTACCAGGCACAGGTAAAACCACGTATTTAAGACACTTAATAGGCAGTTTAAAAAAGAAGGTAATGTTTGTATCGCCATCAGTGGCTACCAACCTAATGAACCCTGAATTTATGGATTTATTAATTGATAATCCAAACGCTGTTTTAGTAATTGAAGATGCCGAAAACATTATCATGGACAGAAGATATAACAACAATAGTGGTGTAAGTAATTTACTAAATATAAGTGATGGTTTACTAAGCGATTGTTTAAATGTGCAAATCATTTGTACGTTCAACAGCGATATTACTTATGTAGATAATGCACTATTACGTGAAGGCAGATTGATTGCTAAATACGCTTTCGATAAACTAGAAGTAAAGAAGGCCAACGCTTTAAGCCAACATTTGCAATTAGGTAAAACATTCTACAAGCCAATGACACTTGCAGAAATTACCAATACCAATACCGTTATAACTGAAACAATCAAAACCAATCATGTTGTAGGTTTTAGACGTTCGGTAGATTTAATTGAAAACTAAAAAACAATACAACATAGCAATAGCAGATGGTAGTTTTTTTATAAACCCATCGCTATTGCTACTATGTAGCTGCAGTGGCGTCGCACTCTTGTACTACATAACACTATTCAACAAAAATGGCTAATCTATTTTCATAGATAAAACCCATAAAAAACAAACAATGAAAAAGTTACAAATAACAGCAAAAGAATTAAGAGCTATTGGTTATCCAGAAAGCCCTGTAATACCAGTAGCTATGCAAGTAATAGAAAAGCATTATAAATTTCATACAAAAGAAAATGCAATAAGCATATTACAAGCAGTATTACAAACACCAGAAAATTATACTTCCGATGAAATATTAAAAGCAATTGCAGAAAAATTAGTGGTTAACAATTCAACCACAGCAAATACAGTTGCTTTAAACAACATAGGAGTACATTTTAACACATTTGGATCTGAGCATATAGAACAAGGTGCATTTCACCAAATGCATCAAGCAGTAAAATTACCAGTAGCAATTGCAGGTGCTTTAATGCCAGATGCTCACCAAGGTTATGGATTGCCAATTGGTGGTGTTTTAGCAACACACAATGCAGTAATACCTTATGGTGTAGGTGTAGATATTGGTTGTAGAATGTGTTTAAGCATTTACGATATTGAAGCAAAAGAATTAAAAGATAGAGCAGCTTTTTTTGTAAGAGAATTACAAGAAGCTACTTTATTTGGTAGTGGATCTCAATTTAAAGAACCATCTAACCATGCTATTATGGAACATGCTGCATTTAACGAAATAGCACTTTTAAAAAATATTCATGGAAGAGCATGGAGACAATTAGGAAGCTCTGGAAGTGGTAATCATTTTGCAGAATTTGGTTTAGTAGAATTAACCGAAAAAGATGCCACTTTAGGTATTGAAGCAGGTACATATATTGGCTTTTTAACACACTCTGGTTCAAGAGCATTAGGAGCTAATATTGCTAATCACTATACTAAAATTGCTATAAACAAAAGGCAATTACCACAAGAAGCAAAAAACCTTGCATGGCTTAATTTAACTGAAGGTGAAGGTGAAGAATATTGGATTGCCATGAATGTAGCTGGTGAATATGCAAGTGCTTGTCATCATATTATACATGAAAAAATAGCGAAGCAATTGGGTAGACAACCCATAAAAATGGTAGAAAATCATCACAACTTTGCTTGGAAAGAAATGCATAATGGCAAAGAAGTAATTGTGCATAGAAAAGGAGCTACACCTGCTGGAAAAAATGTTTTAGGAATAATTCCTGGATCAATGACTGCACCTGGTTTTATAGTAAAAGGTAAGGGTGAGGTTGCCTCAATACAATCAGCAGCTCATGGTGCTGGTAGACAAATGAGTAGAACAAAAGCTATGGCTTCTATAACACATAACGCTTTAAAAGAAATATTACAACAACATGGTGTAAAGCTTTTAGGTGGTGGTTTAGATGAAGCTCCTTTTGCTTATAAAGACATTGAAGCGGTGATGGCATCGCAAAAAAACTTGGTAGACGTTGTTGGTAAGTTTACGCCAAAGATTGTAAAAATGTGTGGAGCAGAAACCAATCAATGGAGAAAGCCTTCGAGAAATAAAAGTCAATTTGTTGAAGGTGAATAAACCTATTTATGTATGGTTTTGTACTAATAATTCATTTTGTATTTCTGAAAAGATTGTTGGTACAAAACCTTTTTGCTGCATAGATAACAAACCGTACAAGAGTGCGACGCAACAGCGGCTGCATAATGAACTTAAAGCCGACTACATAAATAAATTATGTTTTTTGAATTAGCTTAAAACAGTTTTTAATGACCTTAATCTCTAGCTTTTCAGCTGTTGCTTTTGGCTCTCCATCAATATGTAGTGGTGCTAGCTTTACATTGTTAATGGTTAAACTAGCGGCATGAAAATACAATACATGTTTGGTGCTAATAGCCTCTACTAAATCGTGTAATTTATTGTTACCACGAATTTGTTTTAAAATGGCAAATGGCAGTTTTGCTTTATTCATTTTTTGTACT
>JBMLQZ010000166.1:5713-10478 GCA_049241285.1 Chitinophagaceae bacterium
CTACTATATCTAGCAAACCATTACTTAAATCTGCCGATGGTGCAATGGTAAAGTTATTTCCGTATTGATTGCTATTGGCTATGCTTATAAAAAAAGCTTCAGTAAAAAAGGTAAACCCATCTACCGTAACCTCGAATTGATAAGGATTTGCTTTAAAAAAGTTGATTAAACTTTGCTGTGTATATGTGAGTAATCCTCTACTGTTTTTAGTAGAAAAATCATGTGCCACTTGTGCATCGAAACCTACACCACTAAGCATGCATGAAAAATCATTATTTACTTTAAAAGCATCAATATATTTAGCAGTACCATTAAATATTAATGCAAGTGCATCTTTCGGTTTTTTGGGAATTCCGGCTGCTAATGCTAATCCATTTCCTGAGCCCATTGGAATGATACCAAATTGAACAGGTACATCATGTAACGCATTTACAATTTGGTTTACGGTGCCATCGCCACCAACCATAACAATGTCTGTAATTTTTTCTTGCTCAATTTTATCTTTTAAAAAATCGTAATTGCCAGTAGCGTTTGTAGGCACAATTTCAAAAGGAATTTGTTGCTCTGTGGTAAGTTTTTGTATCAGCTGCTTTACTTCGTCTTTCTTTGCTGTACCTGAAACAGGATTGATCAGGTAAATAATTTTTCTATTCATAATTATTCCATTCAATAAAATGTTAGCATTAATATCATGCAACTTTTATTCAGTAAAAATAGTGCCGTGAATGCAGTTAGTTGTACAATAACTACTTTTTTGCAAATAATTGTGTTTATGCGTTGTTGTTGGTTATTAATAAACGATGCTACCTATTTTTTACCAATGTAATAATGCACTTGCCCATGTAAAACCACTACCAAAAGCAGCTAAGCAAACCAAATCGCCTTCTTTAATTTTGCCTTTTTCCCAAGCTTCGCACAAAGCAATGGGTACACTAGCTGCTGTTGTATTACCGTAGAACTGAATGTTGTTATAAACTTGATGGTCGGCTAATCCCAATTTTTGTTGTACGTATTGAGCTATTCTCAAATTTGCTTGATGTGGAATAAGCATTTGAATATCTGATGGCTGCAGTTGATTGGCAGTTAATGCCTCTAGAATTACTTCTGGAAATTTTACAACGGCTTTTTTAAAAACCGATGGCCCATCCATATAGGGGAAGTTTTGAGCATTTTCTATCATTTCATGACTCATAAACATTTCTCCTATTTCTGCATCGGCAAATGTTGCATAATTTTTATCTGCCCAATGATTGGCATGTGTACCAGGATTGTACATGGCTAATATTTCTGCACTTTCACCATCACTATGTAAATGTGTGCTTAATATACCTTGCTTAGGTTTATCAGTTGGTTGTAGTACAACTGCACCTGCACCATCGCCAAAAATTACACTTACATTTCTACCTCTTGTACTAAAGTCTAAACCAAAAGAATGTTTTTCACTACCAATAACCAATATATTTTTATACATGCCTGTTTTAATAAATTGGTCTGCTACACTTAACGCATAAACAAAGCCACTACATTGGTTTCTAATATCTAATGCACCAACTTCTTTCATTTTCATAGCACGTTGCAACAAAACGCCACAACCAGGAAAATAGTAATCTGGTGATAAAGTTGCAAACACAATAAAGTCAATATCTTGTGCTGTAATACCGGCTCGTTCAATAGCAATAGTTGCTGCTTCTACGGCCATTGTAGTAGTAGTTTCTTCTGTTCTATGAGCGTATCTACGTTCTTGAATACCAGTTCTTTCTTGAATCCAAGCATCACTGGTTTCCATATATTTTGTAAGATCGTTATTGGTAACAACATTGGCAGGTACATACATACCAATACCAGCAATTTTACTAAGTGGCATAAGCGAATCGTTTTATCAAACTACGAAAGTAGGGTAAATGTAATAATACCTATGAGCATTTTACAATTGACGCAAAGAAATAAATGATTACAACAGACTAATGTACGCTTTGCATGGTATTATCTACTGCTTGTAATAATGCCATAATTACAGGATAGAATTCGTGTTTTTGAGGATTTTTAGCTTTTAAATTATCGCTTAGTTTATCAAAAATCATTAGAATATTGTCTTTGGTAACACTTTCCATTTGCATTTGACTAGAGCGATGAATTTCATAGTCATCTTTTAATAAATCTAATATGCCAACTTCTAAAATTTTAGACAATTCTTTTATGTGAGCTACTGTAAGTTGTGTATAGTTGTTTTCTATTTTACTATAAGCATTTTGAGAAATGCCCATTTGCTTTGCTACATAATCTTGCGTATAATTTCTTAATTCTCTGTATTTACGAATAGTAGTGCCTGGCATAAATGTTTTCTAGTTTTAGGTTTTGGGCTTGTTAAACTAAGAGTTGTTTAACTTTCTCAGATAAAATTAGCTTTAATAGTAACACAAAAAGCTATAAAACTGTTCAGTGTAAAATAAAAAAAAGAGAAAGATTTTTTGCTGAAATGTCAATTCTTGAAAACTAGAACATAAATATGCTTGTAAAAACTCAATTCAAAATTTAAAATGGAATAAGTGTATTTGATTATTACACCAATATAGATTCAATATTTTTAAAACCCTCTTCTGCTGATAAATGATTCCATAAAATATCATAAATAGCTAATGCTATAGGCATATTTGCTTTAATATGTTCATTGGCTTTAAATATACATTTGCTGGCATTATAACCTTCTGCCACCATATTAAGTTCTAACTGGGCAGCTTTTACACTATATCCTTTTCCTATCATATTTCCGAATGTTCTGTTTCGGCTGTATAATGAGTAGCAAGTAACCAATAAATCCCCTAAATAAACCGATGCTGAATAGTTAATACTTTTTTGCTCTTCTTCTGTTTCTTTTTCCCACACCACTTTTTGACAAAAGCCTGCCATTTCATGAGCACTATTAGCTATGTATACACTTAAAAAATTATCACCATAATCTAGGCCATGAGCAATGCCTGCACCAAGTGCATAAATGTTTTTTAATACTGCTGCATATTGTACTCCTAAAATATCATGATTGACTTTTGTTTTTAAATTCTCTGTTTCAAAAAATGCAGCAACATTGCTTGCGGTAACTTCATCTATTCCTGAAAAAGTTAGATACGATAATTTTTCTGCCGCTACTTCTTCTGCATGACATGGACCAAGAACGGTAAAATAATCTTGAATAGAAAATTGAAATGCATCGGCTAAATAATCGTTTAATAACTGATTGGTTTCTGGTAGAATTCCCTTTATAGCTGATACTATTTTTTTACCTACTAAAGCATTTTTTGGCAATAACGATAAAGCATCTGCTACATAAGCAGATGGCACAGCAATTACCAATACATCAGATGCTGCTACTACTTCTTGTATATTATTACTTAATATTAATTGCTTTGTGTTAAAATAAGCTGCTCCTAAATAATGAGGATTGTGTTTGCGTTTTTGTATAACAGCAATGGTATTGGAGTTTCGTATCCACCAATGAATGGTATTTCCATTATCGGTTAATATTTTAGCCAATGCGGTTGCCCAGCTACCGCTTCCAATTATTCCGAATTGCATGGCAAACTTCTGTTAGTGAATAACAAACATACGAAACGTAACATAAAAAGAACCATGATTATCAAAATGAATAACGCAATACAAAATGAATATCCTTAAAGTTTCAAACAAGTATATCTACTATCACTGCTTATTCACCGTCTTTCTTTTTATCACCGCCATCAAATAATTTATCTTTTGCAACTACTGTTACTTTATCGCCACTTTTTAGCGATTTACTTACAATAGTATAAGGAGCTATGACTACTTCATCGCCTATTTTAAGCCCTTCTGTAATTTCAATATTATTCAAGTCTTGAATTGCCGTTTTAACTTTTACTTTTTTTACAGTGCCATCTTTTTGCAACACAAATACTACTTCTTCAATAGTATCTTCAGCAACATCATTTGTTTTAACAGTATTCTCTTTTGTATTTTCTTTTTTAGTAGAATCTTTTTTATCGTCTTTACTATCTCTAGTAGTTACAGCATTTAATGGAACAGATAATACATCTTTTTTGGTGGTTGTTTGAATATCAGCACTAGCACTCATATTAGGTCTAAACGGAAACTTACCTTTTACAATTAAGTCTTTATAACTTTCTGGCAACAAACGAATATGTACTTTATAATTAGTAACATCTGTAGCAGCACTTGTAATTGAAGTAGATGTATTTGGGTTAGCAATTTTGTATACAATACCTTTAAATTTTCTGTTGCTATAAGCATCAACTTCCACTAAAGCAGTATCACCATATTTTACTTTTGGTATATCATTTTCACCAACATCTACCCTTACTTCAATACTATTCATATCTGCAATACGCATCATTTCTGTACCAACGTTAAAACTGTTACCGGCTACACGTTCTCCTTTTTTTACAGCCAATAAACTAATTACACCATCCATAGGTGCAGTTATTACTGTTCTAGATAAATCTTTATTTGCTCTCGATAATTGAGCTTCTGCACTTTTAATATTGGCTTCACTACTTTTTAAGCCTTCTTTTGCAGCATAATAATTGGCTTTAGCACTCTCGTATGCTTGTAACGATTGTTCAAATTCGCTTCTAGAAATTACCTTTTCATTTAGTAATTTTTGTTGACGTTCATAAGCAGCCAAAGTTTGATCTAGGGTTGCTTTTAACGCACCTAAGCTGGCTGTTGAGTTTAATAACTGTGCTTTTGCTTGACTAACACTTGCAGAAACTTGATC
>JBMLQZ010000167.1:0-1414 GCA_049241285.1 Chitinophagaceae bacterium
CATCAGTTCATCATTTTAAACACAAATAATATGTTTTATTTAAACACAATTTTATTAGCAGGAAATCCACAACAAGGTGGAGGAGGAATGGTACAATTAGTATTAATGGGTGGTATTATTCTTGTTTTCTGGTTATTCATGATTAGACCTCAAGCTAAAAAAGCAAAAGAGCAAAAAAAGTTTATTGATAATTTAGAAAAAGGTGCAAAAGTGGTTACCATTGCAGGTATTCATGCAACTGTAAACAAGGTAAATGAAGATGGTACTTTACAAATAGAAGTAAACCCAGGAAGTTATCTTAAAATTGAAAAAAGTGCTATCAGCATGGAATGGTCAGCAGCTATTAATAAAACAACAGCTACTAAATAATTCAATACAATATTCTTTAATCCTCAACTCTATTATTATAAAGAGTTGAGGATTTTTTATTGCAATTGTTTCTGATAGTATTTGTTCAATTTAATTTAATTTAATAAAACCATCATTTATAGGTTAAAAAATTATTAGCTATATCATAACAATACCAATGTATTGATTAGCCTTATCTTCAAATTAAAATATGTAATTCATTTATTTATTTTCAAAATTCTTTCATGAAAATTTTAATCGCACTGTTTGTATTTATCCCAATATTTTCTTTTGCAGGAACAATAACAGGTAGTGTTAAAGATGCCAAAGGCAATGCTTTACCTTATACTTCTATTTTAATAAAAGGAACAGCAAAAGGAACAACAACCAATGCAAAAGGGTTATATAACATTGCAATTGAAAAAGGAAAGTATACCTTAATTTGTCAACATGTAGGTTACCAAACCATTGAAAAAAATGTAACAGTATCGCTCGAAAATGAAACGATTGTTGATTTTATATTGGTAGATCAACAGTACACTATGAATGCTGTAGAAGTAAAAAGTGGGGGAGAAGATCCAGCCTATGCAATCATTAGAAAAGCAATAGAAAAAAGAAATGAATATGAAAATGAATTGAAGAAATTTGAATGTAAGGTTTACATAAAAGGGCAGTTGCAATTACGAGATTATCCTAAAAAGTTTTTTGGTCAAACAGTTGATTTTGAAGATGGAGATACTAGTAAGCGTAAAATGATTTTTTTGTCAGAATCAATTGCCAAATATTCAGTTGATGGTGCAGATAGAAAAACAGAAGTTATTTCAACTAAAGTAAGTGGAAGTAGTAATGCTTTTGGGTTTAGCAGTCCTCAAATTATTTCATTTTACAACAATATTGTTTCAATTGGTAGTGGTTTAAACCCGAGAGGTTTTGTATCACCAGTTGCTGCAAACGCTCTCCATTTTTATAAGTATAAATTCATGGGTACTTTTTATGAAAATGGAAAAGAAATTAGTCGCATTCAAGTAATTCCTAAAAGAACGTATGAGCCATTGTTTACTGGGTA
>JBMLQZ010000168.1:0-1389 GCA_049241285.1 Chitinophagaceae bacterium
CAAAAAAGTATATGCTTTTGCAGCAATAGTACTAGGTGTGGTAATTGGTACTTTTATTTTTACAAAGAAAGAAGAAAAAGCTACTACAGTAAATACTACTATTTCAAATAAACCAATAATACAACCAGGAGGTAAAAAAGCCATTTTAGTAATTGAAAATGGAACAAATATTTTGTTAGATGAAACAAAGAATGGATTACTTAAAACAAATTCAATAGCCAATATTCAACAAAACAATCATCAACTAAATTATACTGCAAATAGCCATTTAACAGAACAGCAATTTCACACAATTACAACCCCAAATGGTGGTGAATATGAATTGGTTTTAGCAGATGGAACCAAAGTGTGGCTTAATGCTGCAAGTTCTTTACGATTTCCTACCAATTTTACCAGTAACACAAGAACCGTAACCTTATCTGGTGAAGCATACTTTGAAGTAACGCCAAATAAAAACAAGCCGTTTATTGTAGAAACCGGCAAATCAACCATTCATGTGCTAGGCACTAACTTTAATGTGATGAACTATCCAAATGAAAGTGCTATTAAAACAACCTTACTTGAAGGAAGTGTAAGCGTTCATCACTCCAATCAAACAGCCAAATTATTGCCTGGTAATCAAGCCATAATTAATAAAGAAAAAATAGAAACTTTACCAGTAGATGTAGAAGAAGTAGTTGCTTGGAAGAATGGATTATTTACTTTTCATAAATCTGATTTAAAAACCATCATGAAACAATTAGCTAGATGGTATGATGTAGAAGTTAGCTATGTAGGGATTATTCCAGAAAAACGTTTTGTAGGCGATATTAATAGAAATAGTAACCTTTCAGAAGTTTTAAAAATTCTAGCAACAAGCGGTATTAAATTTACTGTTGAAGGAAAAAAAATCATTGTTACACATTAAAACAACTTAAAACACTTCTAATAAACCAAAACTTATTCAACAACCATGACATTCAATCTATCACATACACTAAATTGCAAGTATCGTTTTTACTTGAACAAACACTTGATTACAATGAAGTTGTTTTTTAGTTTTTTAATACTATTTGGCATACATGCAAATGCCAATATGAATGCACAAACAGTATCGTTAAGTGGTAAAAATTTACCGATAGAAAATGTGCTTTCTAGTATTAAAGCTCAAACAGGTTTTTTATTTTTTTACGATTATGAAATTGTACAAAAAGCTAAACCAATTTCTATTGATGTTAAAAATATTCCACTTACTGAGGCGTTGAATTTAATTTGTAAAGACCAGCAATTTACCTACCAACTAGAAAATAAAACTATAGTACTAAAAGAAAAAGAAATTATACGAAAGGCTATAGAGCCAGCTGAAACAAATCAAACAGAAAACTTTTATTTAAAAGGATATGTTTATGG
>JBMLQZ010000169.1:0-4232 GCA_049241285.1 Chitinophagaceae bacterium
CCTATCTAAGTGTTTTGCAAATGCCTTGAAAGTTCCTTCAGGTGTGTATTGACGAATATTTACTTCATAAATATTGCCTTGCATTATCCATGCTGGATGGCCATCTACAACAGCAGTATCTAGTTTATTTATTACATCGGATCCTGTTTTGCAAGAGGCAAAGACAAAGAAAAGAGACACAATTAGTGTACATTTTTTTAATAGCATAACAATCTGTTTAGAATGTAAATATGCAATTTATTGTGTAAAAAATACACATTTTAAATATTATTTTTTTATTCAGTTATGTTAATATTTAAAGGGTAATTTCAACGAAAAAAAATGAGTGATTGATAAAATGAAAAAAGCTATCAGATTCTGATAGCTTTTTTCAATAAAAGGTTAATGTGATTATTCTTCTTCAGATAAATTTAATGGATAAGCATAAGTTCCTTGATAACCAGGGTAAATACCTAACAATCGAACAGTATTTCTTTTCGCATTAATTAATGCAGTTTTTAAATCATCAATGTTTTTTATTTCAATATCATTTACACTGGTAATAACAAATCCATCTTGCATTTTTGTTTTAGCCAACAATCCACCTTCTTTTAATTTTTTTACTAAAACACCACCATTTAAATCGTTTGCTGTTGCAATTTTCTTATCTACATTTTCAATCTCTGCACCTAATTTATCTAATACCGATTCTGTTTTTACAATATCTGTATTGCCAGCTTTATTTTTCAAAATTACATTCACAGTACTTTCTTTTCCATCTCTTTTGTAGGTTAACGTAATTTTATCTGATGGTTTATATCTTGCAACTTGTTCAACCATTTCTGGTCCACTGTTTACAGCAACTCCATTTACTTTGGTAATAAAATCTCCTTTTTTAATTCCTGCAATTTTTGCAGCACCACCTTCTGTTGCGTCCATTACATATACTCCCTCTCCTTCTTTAATGCCTAATTTCACTTTTTCTTCATCAGAAATACTTTCATTTGGATATTGTATTCCTATAAATGCTCTTTGTACAGTTCCAAACTTTACAATATCATTTACTACCTTCTTAACAATGTTTACAGGTATTGCATAAGAATATCCAACATACGATCCTGTACCAGATGCTATAGCAGAATTAACGCCAATTAATTCTCCATTTGTATTTATTAAGGCTCCTCCACTATTTCCTGGATTAACAGCAGCATCTGTTTGAATAAAGCTTTCAACAGGTGTATTACTTTGGCGTCTATTAATATCTATACTTCTTGATTTTGCACTTACAATTCCTGCTGTAACTGTTACATCTAAATTTAATGGATATCCAATTGCTAAAACCCATTGTCCAAGTTTGGTATCATCACTATTTCCATACACTAAATAAGGGAAACCTTTTCCTTCAATTTTTACTACGGCTAAATCGCTACTTGGGTCGGTACCAACAAGTGTAGCTTTGTATGATTTTTTATTAGGTAGTGTAATGTTTATTTCATCTGCACCATCAACTACGTGGTTGTTTGTTACAATGTATCCATCATCACTAATAATAACACCGCTACCACTTGCTCTTTGTTCTGGAATAGTTTGAACACGAGGTCCACCAAAAAAATCGCCAAACATATCATCACCAAAAAGATCTCCAAATGGGTTTCTTTGACGTTGATTATTACTTACTTGTCTTGCTTTTGTTTTTGTTTTAATATGCACTACAGCAGGTGTTGCAGATGTTGCTGCTCCTGTAAAATCAATACTACCAGCAGGTGCGTTATTGTTTCCATAAAAACCTGCATAATTTACTGGAATTTTTCCGGGTTGTTGTGTACCAGCGTTTTGGCTTTCTAAAAATTTACCGTAGCCCCAAACACTTACTAATGTAGTTGTTGCACTAATACCTACTACTGCTAAAATGTTTTTTAAGTTCATAATGCTACTTTTTTTTCTTAATTGTCAAAATTTATGCCTTTGCTCTACAAATAAACAATACTGTAACTAGTACTGTAAAATTTTCATACCATTTAACAAATGTTTTGCGTGTAAGTAAGGAGTGTCATAAAAATAAGAGAAATAAAATGACAAACTTTCTTATTTATTTCTGAGCTATAAAACTGAATCATTTTTTTATCAATTGATAAGATTCAACTCATATTTTTTGATATTTATTAAAATTATGACAAAAACAATAAATTTTTTATCATTAAAATTAGATTGCTATATATTTGAATTCAAATGCAACTAGTTATAAAAACACGATTTTATTTTTTCTCTTACTACTTTTTTATGAAAAGTAGCGGGGTTGTATTTTGAATAAAATATTATTTTAATCAATAAACATACAATCCCAACCTAAATGGTTGGGTTTTTTATTTATGGCAAAAACAGTTACAATTCAAGGTTACGAAGGAAGTTTTCATCAAGTGGCAGCACAGCAATATTTTGGTAAGCAAGTATCTGTTATTACATGTGCAACCTTTAGAGATGTAATAAAAATAGGTTCGAATAAAAAGCAAAGTGATGGAGCTGTTATGGCAATTGAAAATTCAATAGCAGGAAGTATTTTGCCCAATTATACTTTGTTACAAAATAGTAAACTATCAATTACAGGCGAAGTTTATTTACCTATAAAACAACATTTGTTGGTAAATCCAGGGGTTAAATTAGAAGATATTCACGAAGTGCATTCTCATCATATGGCAATTCAACAATGCATGGAATATTTAGATAAATACAATTGGAAACTAGTTGAAACAGATGATACTGCTTTAAGTGCAAAACATGTGCATCAAAGAAGAAGTAAACATATTGCTGCTGTTGCAAGTAAACTAGCTGCTGATTTATTTAATTTAGAAATTGTGGCTGCAAATATTCATACACAAAAAAGTAATTATACTCGATTTTTAATTTTAGAAAGAAGTGATGAAATATCGCCTATTACAGACGCTAACAAAGCTTCTGTAAATTTTATTACCAATCACCAAAAAGGAAGTTTAGCAAAAGTGTTAAGTGTAATTGCTGATGGTAATATTAATTTAAGTAAACTTCAAAGCATGCCTATTGCTGGCACTAATTTTAAATATAGTTTTCATGCAGATTTAGAATTTGAATCTGTTGAAATATTTCAGTCTGTTTTTGACAAATTAACATCATTCACAGAGAAACTTACTGTTTATGGAGTGTATAAAAATGGTAAAAGCAATCATTAATTTTCAACTATTATACAATACGAATGAATAACAACGATACTGCAATTGAAATTGCATTGGCAGACAGACTTGGTGGCATTGGTGAATACTATTTTTCGCAAAAATTAAGAGAAATAGATAGTTTAAATAAGCAAGGAAAAAATATTATTAATTTAGGAATTGGTAGTCCAGATTTACCCCCACATCATTCTGTTATAGAAGTTTTACAAACTGAAAGTGCAAAGCACAATACACATGCCTATCAAAACTATAAGGGCTCTCCAATTTTGCGTACAGCAATTAGTAATTGGTATAGTAAATGGTATGGAGTAACTGTAAATGCTGAAACAGAAGTGTTACCTCTTATCGGTAGCAAAGAAGGAATCATGCATATTTGTATGACTTACTTTCAACAGGGAGATGTTGTTTTGATTCCTAATCCTGGCTATCCAACATATAGTGCTGCAGTAAAATTGTCTGGTGCTTCTCCCCTTTCATATTCACTTACAGAAGCAAATGAATGGCAACCTTCAATTGCAGAAATTGAAGCATTAATTCAATCTTCTATAACAAAAAATCAAAAGGTAAAGGGTATTTTTTTAAACTATCCACATATGCCTACTGGGCAATTACCTAACATCAAAATTTTAGAGCAACTAATTGCGTTAGCAAAAAAATATCAATGTATTATTATTCATGATAATCCTTATAGTTTTATTCTAAATAAAACACCTATGAGCATGCTGAGTATTGCTGGTGCAAAAGAGGTTGTTTTAGAATTGAACTCTCTTAGTAAAAGCCAAAATATGGCAGGCTGGCGTGTAGGAATGTTAGTAGCAAATGAAACCAGAATTAATGAGGTTTTACGTTTTAAAAGTAATATGGATAGTGGCATGTTTCTACCGCTACAATTAGCAGCAGCTAAAGCATTGAGCTTAGATAAAGATTGGTACGATTATGTTAATGAAGTGTATGAGAGCAGACGAAAAAAAGTGTTTGAATTATTAGATGTATTAAAATGTTCTTATTCAAAAGATCAGGTAGGAATGTTTGTTTGGGCTAAAGCGAATG
>JBMLQZ010000170.1:0-3465 GCA_049241285.1 Chitinophagaceae bacterium
AGCAATAAGTAAACATATACAAGCATTTAAAGCAGTTTTTGTATCGGCAGAATGTTACCCTAATACAACTATTTTTTTACAAAAAGTTTTACATAACAATACACAGCAATTTAGTAACCAATATATATTGCTTAAAGGAGCCAGAAAATTTGCTTTTGAACAAATTGCACAAGCATTTGAGCAAAAAGTGCATCAAACAATTTTAGAGGTAAATTTAACTGCAATGGCACATAACCTAAAGCAGTACCAACAACAACTTTTACCAACCACTAAATTAATGGCAATGGTAAAAGCTTTTAGTTATGGAAGTGGTAGTGTAGAAATTGCCCGTTTATTACAATTTCATAAGGTAGATTATTTAGCAGTTGCTTATGCCGATGAAGGCATTGAACTAAGAAAAGCAGGTATTCATTTACCCATAATGGTGATGAATATTGACGAAGCCGGTTTTGCTGCGATGATTGAATATAGTTTAGAGCCAGAAATGTATTCATTCAATATTCTAGAATCATTTCATCAATATCTATTACATCAAGGTATTACACAATTCCCTGTACATATAAAGCTGAATACAGGAATGAATAGATTGGGTTTTGAAGTAACAGATTTAGCAAAGGTTTGCAGCTTTATTCAATTAAATAAAACGATGATGGTAAAATCATTGTTTAGTCATTTAGTTGCTAGTGAAAATCCAATACATGATGATTTTACCCAACATCAATCAAAGCTATTTAATACAGCTATTCAAATAGCTTCTACCTATTTCACTTATCCATTTTTACAACATCTTGCTAATTCTTCTGCAATCTTCAGGCATCCACATCTTCAATACAATATGGTACGGTTAGGAATTGGTTTATATGGTGTACATGCTGCTAATAGAAAAACTATTCAACTAGAAACTGTTGCAACGTTAAAAACCACAATAGCTCAAATACGAACAGTGGCAGCAAACGAAACCATTGGTTATAATAGAATGGGTAAAGTAAATAGAGCAAGTGTTATTGCTACCATTAGAATTGGTTATGCCGATGGATTAAATAGAAAACTCAGTAATGGCGTAGGAAAAGTTTTTGTTAGGGGGAAACTAGCACCCATAATTGGTAACATTTGTATGGATATGACAATGATTGATGTAACTGATATTTCTAATGTGCAAGAAGGTGATATTGTAGAAATTTTTGGTAAGAATATACCTATTGAAACGGTTGCCCAACAAATACAAACTATTGCTTATGAGGTTATGACTAGTGTAAGCCAACGCGTAAAAAGGGTGTACATTCAAGAATAAAGGCACTACAATTTAACATTACACTAATCTATTTCAGCAAAGCAAACTTTACCTACAATAATTGTAACACCTATATTTGCCGAGTTTTAATATTCTCACAGCATGAAAGCAAAACATCTTATATTACTGATTGTGTCTATTTTAGTAATAGATCAGGCTTCTAAGTTTTATATAAAGCTAAATTTTTATGCTGGTGAAGATTATCCTGTTTTAGGTAATTGGTTTAAACTACATTTTGTTGAAAATGAAGGTATGGCTTGGGGCTGGAAATTTGGAGGAGAATTTGGGAAAATTGCACTTACGCTTTTTAGATTGGTAGCAGTTATTTGGGGAAGTTTTTTGTTGAAAGATTTTATTCAGAAAAAATACCATAAAGGTTTTATCATTTGTGGCGGATTAATTTATGCAGGGGCATTTGGCAACTTAATAGATAGCATGTTTTATGGTTTAATTTTCGATAATAGCATACCATATACCACAACACTAGCAACATTTTTACCAGAAAAAGGTGGTTATGCAGGTTTTTTACATGGCAAAGTGGTAGATATGTTGTATTTCCCGTTAATTGATACTACCTACCCTACTTGGGTTCCGTTTGTTGGTGGAGAAAGATTTAGTTTTTTTGATCCTGTATTCAATATTGCAGATGCATCTATTTCTATTGGTGTTACCATACTTTTAATCTTTCAAAATAAATTCTTCAAGAAAGAAGAAGAAACGCAACCAGCTACCAATACTACCAACGAATCATAATGAATTTTATGTATGCTTTGGAACAAATACTTTATTGGTAAAAAAAGTAATTCCATTTATTTGCTGATAGGTTTTTAAAAGTTGGTTTACTGCTAATTTACCATCAGTAGAAATATCTTTCGAAAAATTGTTTACGTATAAATCAATGTGTTTACGCATTACAGCTTCACTCATTTCTTGTGCATGTTTTTGCACATAATTGGGTAAAGCAGGGTAATTGGCAAAGGCAAAATCAATACTAGCAGCAATAAATGTATCTACTTGTTGCACCAACTGCACATCTATATTTCTTTTTGCAACAATACCACCTAACGGTATAGGCACTTGCAGTTGTTGTTCCCAAAAAGCACCCAAATCCATCAGTTGTTTCAACCCTTTTTCTGCATACGTAAATCTATTTTCATGAATAATTACACCAGCATCTACAGTACCATCTAATACGGCAGATTCTATTTCATGAAATAGCATAAACTGCTTCAATTGAGCATTAGGAAACGCCATAGAAAACAATAGATGAGCCGTTGTATTTTCTCCTGGAATTGCAATGCGTAAGCTATCAATTGTTGCAATATCTATTTGTTTTTTTGCTATCAATAATGGCCCCACTCCTTTTCCCAAAGCACCGCCACTATTTAGCACCCAATAATTGGGCAACACTAAAGGCAAAACACCGTAGCTAATTTTCGAAAACATTAAATTACCCTGTAAAGCCATTTCATTCAATGTTTGTACATCTTCAAGCACTACATCAAATTCCAATACACCTGTATCAATTTTTCTATTTACTAAAGCATCAAAAATAAAAGTGTCATTAGGACAAGGTGAAAACCCCAAAGTAATCTTCATACACAACAAATTGATACTGCAAAATTGCACTTTTATTCAAGTATGTACACAAAAAAAGTCTAAGCAATAAGCCTAGACTTTCTTACATAATAATTCTACAATTATAAAGTAATAATTTTCGCTTTAGGAGCAGCCATATCAACCAGTTCTAAGGCAAAAATTAAATCTTTACCAGCTAAAGGATGGTTAGCATCTAACACCACAGTTTCTTCTTTAATAGCTGTAATTACCACAGGAAATTGTTGACCTTGATTATTACTTAAAGTAAGTTGTAATCCAATTTCAGGAACCATATCAGCAGGAAACTGCTCTTTAGGAAATTCCAAAATCATATCCTGCTGAGTATCGCCATAAGCCTGAGCAGCAGGAATTGTAACGGTTTTTTTATCGCCAACAGCCATACCCAAAACGCCATTGTCAAACCCTTCAATTACCATTCCACCACCTACTTCAAACTCCAATGGCTCACCCAAGATCAGTTCGCCATCGCTACCGATGGTGCCTGTGGGAAACTGCCGTACCAATTGCCAACTCACGCTGCCAATGGCTAGATCATCTGGGGGAGGGACACTGAT
>JBMLQZ010000171.1:0-4269 GCA_049241285.1 Chitinophagaceae bacterium
GTAGAATTCAATTTACGCCAGATTTATTGCCAGCAGATGTTATTGGTACCATGATTTATCAGCAGCAACGTAATGAGTTTGTTGTACGAAAAGGCCCCATATTTAGTCATTTTATTTTGGCAGATGAAATTAATAGAGCTCCTGCAAAAGTGCAAAGTGCTTTATTAGAAGCCATGCAAGAAAAGCAAGTAACTATAGGTGAACAATCTTATAAACTAGCAGAACCATTTTTGGTTTTGGCAACGCAAAATCCTTTAGAGCAAGAAGGTACTTATCCTTTACCAGAAGCACAAGTTGATAGATTTATGCTAAAAGTTGTGGTAGGATATCCTTCAAAAGAAGAAGAACAATTGATTATTCGGCAACAAATTCAATCACAAGAAAAACTAATAGTTGAGCCAATAGTAAGTATAGATGAAATTTTATCGATTCGAGAGTTGGTAAAACAAGTGTATGTAGATGAAAAAATTGAGCAATATATTGTTGATATTGTTTTTGCAACTCGTTTCCCAGAATCGTATGGGTTGCCTAAGTTGAAAAATTTTATTAGTTATGGAGGTTCTCCAAGGGCAAGTATCAATTTAGCATTAGCAGCTAAAGCATATGCATTTTTACAAAAAAGAGCATATGTAATTCCAGAAGATGTTAAAGCAATTGCTAATGATGTATTACGTCATAGAATTGGATTAACATACGAAGCAGAAGCAGAAAATATTCATACTGTTTTCATTATACAAGAAATATTAAAAACCATTATAGTTCCTTAAAATAGTTGCTGTACTTAGTATTTAACAAATGATTCAATTTCTAAAAAATATTTTTCATGAATATGTTGGCGCTTATCAAGAGCCAACTATGCAATCTATTAGCACAAAAGTGAAAGATTTAGAAATTAATAGTAAAAGATTGTCTAATCATTTGTTTACGGGTGAATATCATTCTGCATTTAAAGGAAGAGGAATGGCTTTTAAAGAAGTAAAAGAATATAGTGCAGGCGATGATATTAGATTTATTGATTGGAATGTGAGTGCAAGAATGGGTAACACATACAGCAAGGTTTTTGAAGAAGAACGAGAATTAAGTGTGTATATTTTAGTAGATGCTAGTGCTAGTAATTATTTTGGTTCGGCACAGCAAAGCAAAAGGGCACTCATGAACGAAATTGCTGCAGTTTTAGCATTTAGTGCCATTAATAACAATGATAAAGTAGGTTTACTTTTTTATGCTGATACGGTAGAAAAATATATTCCATCGGCAAAAGGGCGTGAACATGTTTTATATATGGTAAGAGAATTGGTAACATTTACAGCAGCAGCAAAACAAACCAATCTTGTAAAAGCATTACAATATTTAAATAGAATTTCAAGACAAAAAAGTATCGTATTTATTCTTAGCGATTTTGCCGATGATGGTTATCAAAATGCATTAAGAGTAGCAGCTAAAAAACATGATGTTATTGGTGTTCAGGTATATGATAAGTTAGATACTACTTTGCCAAACATTGGCTTGTTGCAAATAGAAGATGCAGAAACGGGTATACCCTATTTAATTGACACCACAAATGCACAAACACAACAAGCGTATATTCAACAACATCAATCTATTATTCAAGATGCTGCAGTAATATTTAAAAAAGCTTCTGCTAGCCTAATACAAATACAAACCAATACCGATTTTGTAAAAGCATTGCAACAATTCTTTATTAAGCGAATATGATTAAGAGACATATCATACAAGCTTGGGTAATTTTGTGTTTTATAGTAATAGCACAACCAGTTACCGCACAAAGTGCTAAGGCTTTGGTAAATAAAACTACAGTTCGTTTGGGCGAAGCGTTTGAGTTAAAACTTATTGTTTCATCAAATCAACAACCATTATTATTAGATAATTGGTTTACTATTGAAGATACATTTAGCCATTTTGAAGTAATAGAAAAACTACCTATTGATACTGTAGCCATAGCAAATAGTTATCAATTCACTCAAGTAATTCGTTTAATTAGTTTCGATACAGGTGTGCATGTTATTCCTTCATTATTAATCAATACTATTCAAAAACAAACATTACAAACCAATAGTATTCCTGTAACTGTTATACCGTTAGATGTTAGTAGTCTTAAAAACTATCATCCAATAAAAGAAATTATTGATGTTGAGCCGGTATTTGATTGGTGGTTTTGGGCAACAATTCTCAGTATTATTATACTAATATTCATTTTTATTTATTGGGCATACAAAAATGGATATTTTAGAAAGAAAATTACAAAGCCCAATTCACAAATAGTTACACTAGCCAATATTTTAGCTCAGTTAAATGAATTAGAAAGTATTAAACACCAGCCACAACAATTTTATCCAAAGCTTATAGCTATTTGTAAAGTATTTACAGCCCATCAGTTGCAATTAAATGTACAAGCAAAAACAAGTAGTGAATATATGATTCAGTTAAAAGGTAATATAGGAAATGAACCTATGCAAGTAGCGTTTTTTCAATTATTACGATTGTCCGATGCTGTAAAGTTTGCACAATTTATACCAGATGAAACTACTACCGTTGCTGCATTAGATACTGCTAAACAATTTGTAACAACCATTCATTCATTTAAAAATTCTAGTAAATAACATGTTGTATCAGTGGTGGCAACAAATTAGTTTTGCATATCCTTGGTTATTGCCATTGTTATTGGTGGTGCCATACTTAATATATTGGTATAGCAAAACACATCAAAGCAATACAGCAAGTTTATTGGTTACCACAACCCATTTTTTAAAAAAGTCAACATCGCTAAAATCAAGGTTATTGCATTTGCCAATGATACTTCGATGCTTAACTATTATTTGTTTAATTATAGCTGCTGCAAGGCCACAACATCGGTTTAAAGAACAACAAATTGAAGGTGAAGGAATAGACATAGTAATGTGTTTTGATATTAGTGGAAGTATGACAGAACAAGACTTTGCACCCAATAGGCTAGAGGCTGCAAAAGAAGTAGCAACAAAGTTTGTGAACAATAGAACTGGCGATCGTTTGGGGGTTGTAATCTTTACCAGTCAAAGCTTTACACTGTGCCCAATTACCAGCGATCATCAAACAGTGCTTACACAAATTGCCAGTATTTCTAACGGGTTTTTACCTGAAGATGGAACTGCTATTGGCTCAGGTTTAGCAACAAGCGTAGATCGTTTAAAAGCAAGTAAAGCAAAAAGTAAAGTAGTTATTTTATTAACCGATGGAGTAGATTTTGGAGGCGTAATTCCTCCAGATATTGCAAAAAAGTTGGCCAAAACTTTTGGAATAAAAGTGTATTGTGTAGGCATTGGTAGCAATAAAGAAATAGATGTTCCCGTTCAATCTACTTATGGCACAACTACACAACGTAGAAAAATGAGTTTTAACGAAAATCTATTAAAAGGTATTAGTGAAGAAACCGGTGGAAAATACTTTCAAGCAGCCGATAAGCAAGCCTTAGAACAGATTTATGCAAGCATTAATTTGCTAGAGAAAAACAAAGTTACCATTACCAATTATCAACGTTTCACCGAAGAATATTTTCCATTTTTATTGGTAGCTTTCATAGGTATTATTATTGAGTATCTTCTTCGATTAACCCTGCTACGAAAGTTTCCTTAAATTTTTTTTGTAACCAACTTTGGTACTACTATTCAGCCGCCGTTGCGTCGCACTCTTGTACGTTTGTTTCTATATGCAGCTTTTTTATGCTAAAGTATGTTGTCATGCTGAGGAACGAAGCATCTCTTTCATGTCTTGCTAACGAAGGAAGCATCTTTCCACAAAAATGAGGAGGAGATCCTTCCTTCGTCAGGATGACAGAAACAGTTTACAAAACCACGTTAATCATTCTGCCTTTTACAAAAACAATTTTTTTAGGTGCTTTTCCTTCTAACCATTTTTTAACGGTATCGTTCGATAATACCAATTCATGCACCGTTGCTTCATCTGCATCTAAAGCTATGGTAATATTGGCTCTTACTTTTCCATTAATGCTTATAGGATAATCTTTACTACTTTCTGTTACATGCTTTGCTTCAAACACAGGAAAAGCAGCATCAATAACATGTGTTTCGTTTCCTAGAGCTTTCCATAATTCTTCAGCAATATGAGGAGCATAAGGTGTAAGTAAAATAAGTAAAGATTCTAGTATAGCTTTTTTATGACATTTTATGTCGCTTAGTTCATTTACACAAACCATAAATGCCGATACTGCTGTATTAAAGCTAAATCGTTCTGTATCGTCTTCAATTTTTTTAA
>JBMLQZ010000172.1:0-1290 GCA_049241285.1 Chitinophagaceae bacterium
CAATGGGCAATTGGAGCGATGTAGCAAGCATTGCAGTAGGATCTGGTATTTAAAAGTGCAATTGCAGGATTTTATAGATAGGCTGTCTTTAAAAGGCAGCCTTTTTTGTTTACAAAAAAAAGGGGGCAGGATAAAAATCCAGCCCCGTTTTTAAAATCCAATATCCTATGAAAAACCAAGTGTAAAAGTACATTTTTTTTTGTTTGTAAAGTAGAATCGATGGTTAAAACAAAATTTATACTTGAATTATGATTGATAATTTGATTTGGTTAAGTTTTTTAGAAGAAAAATCATTTTTTTATCTATCTAGATTTTGTTATTATCTCAGAGCCTACCAACAACATTAACTTGAGCAAAAAAAAGCAATGGTGAAAAGAATACTAGTAACTGTGAAAAGACGAAAAATAAGAACATCTATTGACGATTAATTTGTAAAATAGAAGATATGTTTTTTGCTTTTTTTGAATTGTTATACAAGAAATCGTACTTTAATTCCAAAAATTGGAATTAAAGTACGATGTTTACTTATTCTTTTACCTAATCACAATATTTACTTATTAAAAACGTTTTTTATATACCTCACATTCCTATAGATTACAAAGGAATCCCCCCTCTGAGAAAATAAAACATCTTTTTTGATGTTTTGGTATTGTATTTGCCTAATAAAGTAGATTGCAATATTTAGCACCCTAAATCAAGGGATTTGAATATTGCATTTGATAACTTTATTTTGCTAATTGTTAAGAAAGTTTAAAAAAAATTTGGAGATATGCACAATGTTATGTTAATTTTGTATCCTCTCCTAAAAATAAGACTGTACTCTTTGAAGCTTTTTTGTGATGATATAAAAGTTTATAAGTGATTCGATTAAAGGCAACTAGCGGCTCTTACTATTTGTTTTGGTAAATTTCTTATGAACTAAGGTATTTGTAAAACATGTTAAATTAAAAACACATATAATGATTCCAATTCAACAATCCCCAAAAAGAACAAGGCTAAAAAGTTGGCTTATGTTTTTACTGCTGTTTGCCTTTAGTATGGCAAAAGCACAATCCATTGAAGTAATTTCAATTACACCTAGTACAACTAGTGCAATGGTAGGTACAGATGTTTCTTTTTCTGTACAATATCGTTGTGCAGGCATTACTGGTAGTTGCAATGGACAAAGCATTGTAGCTAATTTGCCTGCAACTATGAGAGACAATGTAGTACAATTTTCAGATGCCTTTACGACCAATGCAGGTTTTAATAGCAGTACCGGTGATTTAACTTGGACAGCAAGTGCATTAC
>JBMLQZ010000173.1:0-6030 GCA_049241285.1 Chitinophagaceae bacterium
GTTTAAGTCATCCAGATATTACATGTCCAGCAAGTGGAAAAGTATATTCTGCTAATTATGGAAATTATTATCAATACGAAGCAGGTGTTCAAGCATATTTAAATGCTTGTCAAAGTAAAGACAAATCAAACGGTGGACCTTATACTCAAAGATATATCGGTAGTATGGTTGCAGATGTTCATAGAAACTTAATGAAAGGTGGTATTTTTATGTATCCTGGTACTATGGATAAACCTCAAGGAAAACTCCGTTTATTATATGAGTGTAATCCTTTTGCTTACATTATTGAAATGGCAGGGGGTAGAGCTACTGATGGCAAACAACGCATTATGGATATTGTACCAACAGAATTACATCAAAGAACACCATTTTTTATAGGTAGTATCGATATGATGAATGAGTTAGATACTTATCTTGCAAGCGTAAAATAAAATTATGCGTTATTTAAAGGTATTCTTGTTATTATTTGTTGGTTTAGTTGGTTTTAAAGTTCAAGCACAACAGAAATATAATCCCAATGAAATGACCTTTTCTTTTAATAATAAACCTAATATTATTATTTACAACGATACTATTTATAAAGGTAGCAAAGCTTTCAAAAAGCTTTTTTTACGTACCAACGATTTTGAAATTATAGATTATTATAAAAGACATCAATCAAATAAAATAATAGGCAATGCTTTTACTACAGTAGGTTCATTAGCCTTAACTGCTGGTTTAATTTATGCAAATTCTAATAGAGGCTCAACTACAAAAGCAGAAAAAAATACAGGATGGGTTTTAGCTGGTTCTGGTTTATTATCTAGTATTGTTGGTGGATATTTTATTACTCAAGGTGCAAAAAATTTATATTTTGCTACCGCTACATTTAATAGAAAACACATTAAAAAAACCAACGCTGCTATTGGAGTAACCAATAATGGTGTTGGTTTTGTTGTCAATTTATAACTCTTTAATTGTTAATTGATGGTACGTGTAAGCTTATTATTGATAGTAACCTTCTTTTCTACTGCTTGTGGTAGGGTAAAAGAAAATGCAAAAGAAGTAATTGTAGAAACAGGTAAAACCGTTGGTAAAACTGGTTCTGAATTTGTACAAGGCGTTAACGAAGGCGTTGAAAGTTCTTTAAATTGTACCATTAATATTGCTGAACCATTACAACCTATTTTTAAAGCATCTGGTAAAGTTCAGTTTCAATCAAAAGATGGAGGAAAAGACAATGTTTCTAGCATCTATTTAATTTTTGAGGATAACTGCAACAAAAAAGTTTCGGTAAAAGTAGTAGACGAACATGGTGTAGAGTATGGACGTAGCAAAGCAACCATCAATGGCAAAAAAGGTGAAGCAACTTTTATTGATTTTGAATTTGATAAAAGAACAAATTTAGAAGCAAAAAGCACATTTGAATTGTATTAATATTTATTGAAAATGAATACAAAACCCATTATTACAGTTACTGATTTACATAAGAAATATGGCGATTTTGAAGCTGTTAAGGGTATTAGCTTTGAAGTGAAAGAAGGTGAAATTTTTGGGTTATTGGGGCCAAATGGTGCAGGAAAATCAACTACTTTAGAAATTATTGAAACATTAAGACCTAAAACCAGTGGAACTGTTTTAGTTGACGGTTTTGATGTAGATAAACAACCCAATGAAATTAAAAAAATTATTGGCGTTCAACTTCAAGCCAGTGGTTTTTACCCTGGGTTAAATTTAACTGAATTAATACATCTTTTTGCTGGTTTATACAATCAATCCATTCAACCAATGGAATTGCTTGAAAAAGTAAACTTAACTGATAAAGCAAAAGCTAAGTTTAAAGAATTAAGTGGAGGTCAAAAACAACGTTTTTCTATAGCAACCACTTTAATTAATACGCCAAAAATTATTTTTCTTGATGAACCTACAACAGGCTTAGACCCACAAGCAAGACGTAATTTGTGGGATTTGATTGCTAATATACGTGAACAAGGAACTACAGTTATTATTACTACACATTATATGGATGAAGCTGAGGTTTTATGTGATAGAGTTGCCATTATTGATAGTGGAAAATAAAAGCCATCAATTCTCCTAATCAACTGATTGATAATTTGGTTGCTACCGGTTTTGAAAGAAAAACCGAAGTAAAAAAAGCCAATTTAGAAGACGTTTTTATTCATTTAACTGGTGTTAGGTTACGTGAGGCTTAACAGATTTTCTCCAAATTATTGTTCATATAGTTCTAAAGGCAAACCATCTGGATCGGTAAAAAATGTAAATTTTTTGCCTGTGTATGCATCTACTCTTATGGGTTCTGCAAATACTTGATGCCTTTGTAAATGTTGTACAGCCTTATTAATATCTGCCACTGCAAAAGCCAAATGCCTTAAACCAACAGCTTCTGGTCTTGATGGACGTTGAGGTGGATTGGGAAATGAAAATAATTCAATTACATAGTTCGATTCTAAGGCTAAATCTAATTTATAAGAATCTCTTTCAGCTCGGTAAACTTCTTGAATAATGGATAATCCTAATATTTCAGTATAAAAATGTTTTGATACAGCATAGTTGCTACAAATAATGGCAATATGATGAATGGATTTGAGCATAAATTGGTTTTGTCGAATTTAAAAGTTGTAAGTAAAATAAAGGATTTTTTGTTTTGAGTTGATAAGTATTCGTTAGTTGAAGGGCTGACGGATGGAAGTGGTAGCTGTCTTTTGCAAAAAGGCACTACAAACGAACAGCCGTATCAATAGTTGATTAATAAATGTTAAGTTGAAAGCCTCTAAAACACTATTTCTCCAAAAAACCACTAGTTACTTTTAATTGCTCTATCACATTATAAATGATGGCACATCTATTATAATGCATAAATGTGGTAAATAATCGCTTGGTAAAATCTGGAATATGCATTGCAGGAAACTCTCTACAGCCTGCAAAACGATGAGCGTAAACAGTACAAGCATTATAGTGCAAAAAACTGCAGGGAATAGCATTCATTACCATCATACTACTGCCTTTTTCAAGATATTCGGCATCAAAATCTTTTCTTTTTTTCTGTAAATGTGTAGCTAAAGCATTTGCCTCATCATCCGTAACATTTATCATCAATGTTTTACAACAATTTCCGCAGCTAGTACAATCAATTTGTGGAGTAATTTCATTGTTAAGTGATAGCACTTGATCATCAACATCAATAGTATTTTTCGTTTTTAAAAACTGAATAAATACATCGTTTTCTGACTGTTTTTCTTGAGATAATTGATCAATTACTGCAAGATTGGTTTCAATATAATTAATAGGTAATTTGATGGAGCAAATATATAGTTTGAAAGTGGATTGTGTTCAAATGCTTTGCTGTAGTAGGTTTTATGCACATTATACCATTTGTTGTTAAAAAAATGATACCCTTGTTGTAAAGAATTATTGTTTTATTGCAGGTTGGCAAAATGATAATTATTGGATTGTATAATTGAGTGCAACTTTTAAATGAAGATTATGGCAGAATTAGTAAAAGCAGCAAACTACGACGAAAGTGATATTAAAAGTCTCGATTGGCGTGAACATATTCGTTTACGTCCTGGTATGTATATTGGAAAACTAGGTGATGGAGCTGCTGCTGATGATGGTATTTATGTATTAATAAAAGAAGTAATAGACAACTGTATTGATGAACACATGATGGGTTTTGGAAGACATGTTGATATTACTTTAAAAGAAAAAACAGTTACAATTAGAGATTATGGTCGTGGAATTCCGTTGGGTAAAGTGGTTGATGTAGTAAGCAAAATAAATACTGGAGCTAAATACGATAGTAAGGCATTTCAAAAAAGTGTAGGTTTAAATGGTGTGGGTACCAAAGCCGTAAACGCATTGAGTAGCTACTTTAAGGTAACCGCTTTTAGAGATGGAAAAGAAAAAACAGCCGAATTTGAACGTGGCGTTTTAACCAAAGAACATAAAGAAATTCCAAGTACACAAGAAAATGGAACGGAAGTAGTATTTATTGCCGATGATACCATTTTTAGAAATTACCATTACTTACATGAATACATTGATAACCAACTTTGGAATTATTGTTACTTAAACGCCGGTTTGGTTATTAGCTTTAATAGTAAGCGTTATGTAAGTAAAAATGGGTTGCTTGATTTATTGAAAAGAAAAACGCCTGAAGATGAATTGCGTTATCCAATTATTCATTTAAAAGGTGAAGATATTGAGGTAGCTGTAAGTCACAACAACGATTATGGAGAGGATTTATTTTCGTTTGTAAATGGTCAATATACTACACAAGGTGGTACACATCAACAAGCATTTAGAGAAGCCTATGTAAAAACCATTCGAGACTTTTTTAAGAAAGATTACGAGGCTGCAGATATTCGTCAAAGTATTGTTGCTGCAATTGCTGTACGTGTACAAGAACCTGTTTTTGAAAGCCAGACTAAAACAAAATTGGGTTCTCAAAATGTGAGTGAAGGCGGCAAAAGCATGAAGAACTTTGTGCAAGAATTTTTGAGTAAAGAATTAGATAATTTTTTACATAAAAACCCAACAACTGCCGATGCTATTAAAAAGCGTATTGAACAAAGTGAACGTGAGCGTAAAGAATTAAGTGGCATCAGAAAGCTAGCAAACGAAAGGGCCAAAAAAGCCAACCTACACAACAAAAAATTAAGAGATTGTCGCATTCATTTAAACGATGAGCCACCTGTAAAAAACAGGGAAGATTTTATGCTCATGCAAAAAAAT
Organism: Chitinophagaceae bacterium; assembly: GCA_049241285.1. Lineage (GTDB taxonomy): Bacteria > Bacteroidota > Bacteroidia > Chitinophagales > Chitinophagaceae > Parasediminibacterium. The sequence continues at coordinate 4,735 of JBMLQZ010000173.1, forward strand.
TCTACCATTTTTATTACAGAGGGTGATAGTGCAAGTGGATCTATTACAAAAGCAAGAAATGTAGATACACAAGCTGTATTTAGCTTACGTGGTAAGCCTTTAAACAGCTATGGATTAACCAAAAAAGTGGTGTATGAAAACGAGGAGTTTAATTTGTTACAACATGCGTTAAACATTGAAGAAGGCATTGAAGGTTTACGCTACAATAATGTTGTAATTGCCACCGATGCCGACGTTGATGGTATGCATATTCGTTTGTTATTGATGACGTTCTTCCTGCAATTTTTTCCAGACTTGGTAAAACGTGGTCATGTGTATATTTTAGAAACACCTTTGTTTAGGGTGCGTAACAAGCAAGAAACCATTTATTGTTACGATGAAACGGAGAAGCAAGCAGCCACTAAAAAACTAGGTAACAAGCCAGAAACTACTCGTTTTAAGGGTTTGGGAGAAATTAGTCCAGGTGAATTTGAACGTTTTATTACCAACGATATGCGTTTGCAACCCGTTATTTTAGAACAAGGCGATCATATTCAACAATTATTAGAATATTATATGGGAAAGAATACGCCACAAAGACAAGATTTTATCATTGATAATTTGAGGGTTGAATTGGATTTAGTGGAAGAAGTAGTGTAATGAATAATTAGTAATTATGAATTAATAATTCATGAAAACAAACAACCTGATTATCGATAAAAGTTTTGCTTTCAGTGTGAGAATCGTAAAACTTTTTACACATTTACGTGAACACAAGGTAGAACGAGAATTATGTGCACAATTGTTGAAGAGTGGAACATCAATTGGGGCAAATGTGGAAGAGGCAATAGGTGGCTCTTCAAGAAAAGATTTTATTTACAAATTAGAAATCGCTTACAGAGAAGCAGGATAAACAAAATACCGGCTAAGGGTTTTAAATGATAGTGATTTACTAGAAGACAAATTGGCAAACTCTTTTATTTCTGATTGTGATGAACTTTTAAAACTGCTAACATCAATTATTAATTCATCCAAAAAGAAAACCAATTCCTAATTATTAATTCATATATTATCAATTCTTAAAATGATTCATATAGTTTTTAACGAAGCCGATGTAACTGTTCTGCAACAAGCAATTGCTTTAGATGCAAGTTTAGAAGGTGAAGTATGGCAAATAAAAGACGATTTTGCTGTTGGCCCAATTGCCAATATTTATGAAACTGAAGGCTATCAACTACGTAGAGATTGGTGGAAAAATGTACTAGAATTTTCTCCTTATGAAGAACAATTGGCAATTGTAGATGATAAAATGTTGGT
>JBMLQZ010000174.1:0-444 GCA_049241285.1 Chitinophagaceae bacterium
AATCAAATACGCAGCAGTTTTGAAGCAAGATATGTTGATAGAGACAATACTTACAATGCTTTAACCAATAATACCAACAATAATATTTATTTTAAAATAGACTCGTTTACTTATGCAGGTGTTCAAAACTATGATACACTTACAAAAAGAGGTGGTCCATTTTTTATGCACAGAATTGAAAAAAATAAGGTAGTAAAAAATGTTCGAGCAGAAAGTATTCAATGGGATACTGCTACGAAAAAATGGCAACTTGAAAATATTGTAAGCAGAACATTATTGCCGGTAAATGAAGTTGTTAGCTTGCAATTGCAACAGCAAATGAATTTTAATTTTAGGCCTTTAGATCTTAGTAGAGATAAGTATACAAAAGACAAACTAAACACACCTGAATTAGATAGATTCATAGAGTTAGAAGAATTAAGAGGTTCAGAAGGATTAAATGAT
>JBMLQZ010000174.1:454-2117 GCA_049241285.1 Chitinophagaceae bacterium
CAGTTACCGTTTTGCTGCTCACATTAATTGGGGCAATTGTAGCAGGAAGAAAAGTGAGAGGTGGCAGTGGTGTTCACTTAGCAGTTGGTTTTATTACAGCTGCAACATTCATCATTACTGATCGTTTTTCAACTATTTTTTCTACCAAAGGAAATCTACCTCCAATAATTGCCGCTTGGATACCCAATGCTATTTTTGTTTTTGTAATTATTTATTTACACAGAAAAGCTCCAAAATAATTATAACATTATCATTTTGATATCTACAAATATTAAAAAGTAGAATAAATAATAGCAAAAAAATAGAGCAACTTTCATTTCACTATCTAACGATAAATATGCTACTTTTAGAATTTTAATATCGATACATTATGCAATACCAACCAGCAACTAATAGGTATCAAAATATGCAATATAGAAGATGTGGAAAGTCTGGAATTTTACTTCCTGCTATTTCACTTGGCTTATGGCATAACTTCGGTGATGTTGATGTATTGAGCAATTGCAAAAGCATATTAAGAACTGCATTTGATAATGGCATTACACATTTTGATTTAGCCAATAATTATGGTCCACCTCCTGGAACTGCTGAAATAAATTTTGGTAAAATATTAAAAGAAGATTTTAGAGGATATAGAGATGAGATGATTATTTCATCAAAAGCAGGTTATGGCATGTGGGATGGTCCTTATGGAGATTGGGGTAGCAAAAAATATTTGTTTGCTAGTTTACACCAAAGTTTACAAAGAATGCAAATTGATTATGTTGATATTTTTTATCACCATCGTCCTGACCCAAATACTCCATTGATTGAAACCATGCAAGCATTAGACCTAATGGTTCGTCAAGGTAAGGCACTATATGTAGGTATTTCAAATTATCCGGCAACCTTAGCTTCACAAGCAATTCAAATATTAAAATCATTGGGTACACCTTGTTTAATTCATCAACCCAAATATTCTATGTTTGAAAGATGGGTTGAAGGTGGATTATTAGATGTTTTAGGAAATGAAGGTGTTGGCTGTATTCCATTTTCACCATTAGCACAAGGGTTATTAACCGATAAATATTTGAATGGAATACCTGCAAATTCAAGGGCTACAAAAAATGTTTTTTTAAAGCCAGAACATATTACTGACAAAGTTTTAAGTCAAATTAAACAACTGAATAAACTTGCTATTCAACGCAATCAATCATTGGCTCAAATGGCATTAGCTTGGATATTAAAAGATGAACGAGTAACCTCAGTTTTAATTGGTGCTAGTAAACCAGAGCATATCAGAGATTCAATTGCTTGTTTACAAAATACTGAATTTTCTAACGAAGAATTAGCAACCATTCACCAAATTCTTCAATAACTATGTTATAAAGTATTCAATAAAGTGAAAATTGCTAGATAAATATTCATTAACAAGTTCGTTTTTGTATTCTAACAGTCATAATTCATCCTAGTTACTATATTTCTTTTTTCCACATACCCACAAATACACATTATTGGGGTAATGTATGCTATACTTTTGCCAAATGATTCTCAACCTTCAACTCATTGGTTTAATTGTTTTTGTTTTATTCTGTATTGTAACAGCTATACAAGTTGGCTACTATTTGTTTTTATTTAGAAAATTGGCCTTTTATAAGCCAACCGAAAAACTTACAAGCATTGA
>JBMLQZ010000175.1:0-3543 GCA_049241285.1 Chitinophagaceae bacterium
CAAAATAAGTTTAGAGGAATGGGATACGACAATCTTTTTTTTGAATTGTATAATGAACCAACAGAAGAAAGAAATGCATGGAAAGAAGATATTAACTACATAATTAATGGTTTAAGATGGGAAGATAAGAACAGAGTTTACATAGTAGGTGGAACCAATTATAACAATGCCGATGAATTATTAGATTTAGGCAAATTAAACGACGATAAAATACTCTATACCATTCACTTTTACGAACCCTATATATTTACGCATCAAGGTGCAGAATGGACAAAAGAAAAAACATATTTAACGGGTATTCCTTACCCCTATAACAAGAAAAAAATGCCCTCTTTAGGTAAAGATGCAGTTGGGAAAAATATAGAACAAGATTATACCAAATATCCTGCAGAAGGCACTAGAGAATATTTATTAGTAAGATTGAGAAGAATTGTAGAAGAATGTAATAAAAGAAATATGCCACTTATTTGTACAGAAGCTGGCGTAATTAATTCTGCTGAGCATAAATATAGATTGCAATATTTAGAAGATATCACTAGTATTATGAATGAACTAAATATTGCTACCATGTTATGGGATTATGATCAGAAATTTAACATTAGCAATAATGGAAAAATTTTGAAACCGCTAAAAAAATGGATTAAAACTGCTAACCAACTATTTTAATATTTTCTACATTTTTAATAATGAATCCATTACTAAATCAATTTATTTACAATAGTTTAAAAAAGAAAAAGCAAGGCCAAAACACCAACCCTATTTCTAAGTATGAATTTGCAAAGCATTTCAGACAATTAAGAATTACCATTAAAAGATTGGTAAAAGATTTCTTTCTTATTTTTTTAGGTATTGGTTCTGCTGCTTTTGGATTAGAAATTTTTTTATTACCTAATAATTTTATTGATGGTGGCGCTACAGGTATAGCCTTATTATCAGCAGAAATTTCTAAAGTATCACTTTCTATTTTATTAATAGTCATCAATATCCCATTCATATTTCTTGGGTACAAAATCATAGGAAAAGAGTTTGCCGTAAAAGCTGCAATAGCAATTGGACTACTTGCACTTGCTACTGCAACAATACATTTTCCAAATGTTACACATGATAAATTATTAGTTGCAGTTTTTGGAGGGTTTTTCTTAGGTGCAGGAATTGGTTTAACAGTAAGAGGTGGTGCTGTATTAGATGGTACCGAAATTTTAGCCATTTTTTTAAGCAAAAAATTAGGTACAACAATTGGTGATATTATTATGCTCATTAATATTTTGGTATTTTCTGCAGCAGCTTATTTTTTATCTATAGAAACTGCATTGTATTCAATTATTACATACTTAGCAGCATCTAAAACACTTGATTTTGCAATTGAAGGAATTGAAGAATACACAGGTGTTACCATAATATCTGTTTACAGCAATGCCATTGGTCAAATGATTGTTGAAACAATGGGTAGAGGATATACCGTTTATAAAGGGAAAAGAGGTTTTGGTAAACACGGCTATACACATGATACAGATATTATTTATACAGTAATTACAAGACTAGAAATTAGTAAACTAAATGCTGAAATAGAAAAAATAGATCATGATGCTTTTGTGGTAATGAGTAGTGTTAAAGACACTAGGGGTGGCATGATTAAAAAACGTTCTTTCAATCATTAATCAATCTTTCACCAAGCTTATTTGTTGTAGATTCACTTACAAAAAAATTAACATTTAAAAGTGTTGATAATTGATATATTCACACCTTACATCTGAAAATTATGGAAGCTGTTCTTTCGCTAAATGCAATTAGCAAATCATATGGTAAAATCAAAGCTTTAAACAACGTTTCGTACGATGTTCCTAAAGGTAGTGTGTTTGGTATTCTTGGTCCAAATGGTAGTGGTAAAACAACCATGTTAGGTATAGTTCTAAATGCATTGCAACCAGATAGTGGCAATTTTACATGGTTTGGAGAACCAGGTAGTACAACTACCAGAAAGCGAATTGGTTCTTTATTAGAAACACCCAATTTTTATCATTATTTATCTGCCTACGACAACCTAAAAATTACACAAGCTATTAGCCATAGAGGCAATGAAGCAGATATTCATAAAGCATTAGAAATTGTAAACCTAACTGAACGCAAAAATACAAGATTTAGTACCTACAGTTTAGGCATGAAACAACGTTTGGCAATAGGTGCTGCATTACTTGGTAACCCAGAAGTAATTGTATTTGATGAACCAACAAATGGTTTAGACCCTGTTGGAATTTTAGAAATTAGAGAATTAATAAAGCAATTATCGCAAGAAGGTAAAACCATTATTATGGCTAGCCATTTACTTGATGAAGTTGAAAAAGTTTGTACTCATGTTGCCATTATGAAACGTGGTAACTTAATTACAGCAGGTGCTGTAGATGAGGTATTAAGTAATGAAGATATTGTAGAAATAAGTAGCCATTCAGACCAATCTAAATTGATAGAATTGTTTACAAATTTTTCAGGAGTAACACATATAAAACAAGCTGCTAATAGTACCATTCAACTTTATTTGTCACTTGGTACTGCCAATTTAGAAGCAGTTAATAAACATTGTTTCGATAATGGTATTATTTTAAACCATTTAGTATTAAAGAAAAAAAGTTTAGAGACTAAGTTTTTTGAACTTACCAATAATTAATTGAAACCCTAATTATAAAAAGACAAAATAACCACCATGTTGGCATTAATAAAAATAGAATGGCTTAAAATAAAAAAGTATCCAGCCTTTTGGTGGATGCTTGGTATAGTTGCACTTACGTATCCTGGTATTAACTTAATGTTTTATAGGGTTTACCAACAAGTAACTACCAGAAAAGACATGACGGGTGCTATTGCGAAAAGCTTACTCGGTAATCCTTATGCGTTTCCAGAATCATGGCATTCTGTAGGCTTCTTTTCTTCTTTATTTGTAATGATTCCTGCTATTTTAGTAATTATGATTATTACCAACGAATATCAATACAAAACACATCGACAAAATGTTATTGATGGTTGGAGTAAAAATCAATTTATTACTAGTAAAATACTAGATGTAGCCATTATTACAACTGTAGCAAGTATTATGTATCTACTTACTGCTGCTGGTTATGGTTTTACCGTTCAAGGCGATACCAAAGCACAATGGATAGATGAGATAAAATATATTCCATTATTCTTTTTACAAACCTTTGCACAACTAACTATTGCATTTTTATTAGGCTTTTTAATAAAGAAAGCATTTATTGCTTTAGGTGCATTTATTTTTTACTTCTTGGTAATTGAAAATATTATTCTAGGACTATTTGAGTTTTATCAAATTAAATTAGGCAGATTTTTACCATTCGAAATTTCAGATAAACTAATTCCAGTTCCTAAGTTTCTTGGCAAAATGGATGAAGCTAAATACGCAACCAATCTATCTCAAATAAACGAACATATTGTGTATACCATTTTGCTAACTGCAGGTATTTGGTGGCTATGTTATATGGTATATAGAAAAAGAGATTTGTAATAGAAGAACAAGTTCATAAAAAAGCTATC
>JBMLQZ010000176.1:0-1908 GCA_049241285.1 Chitinophagaceae bacterium
CTACAATCATAAAAAGAATGTAGGCAAAAAATACAAAAGCTGGCATTGCAGGTACTTCCGGTGGCAAATAATCGTTACTAGTACCCTCTCCTCTTATGGCTGCAATTGGCAACACCAAATCGCCAATTTTATTCCTCTTTTTTAAGCCACCACATTTACCTAAAAACAACACCGCTTTTGGTTCAATAGCACTTAATAAATCCATTACTGTAGCTGCTCCAGGACTACCCATTCCAAAATTAATGATAGTAATTCCATGTGCTGTTGCACATTGAAAAGGCCTATCTTTTCCAATAACTTCTACTTTATTCCATTTGGCAAATAAATTCACATAATTAATAAAATTGGTTAGTAGAATGTATTTTCCAAAGTTTTCTAACTTTTCGCCGGTATATCTTGGCAACCAATTGTTTACTATTTCTTCTTTCGTTTTCATATTAGATACCGCTTTTAGATTCAAAAAATATTTTAAAGGGTAACGATAAAAATAATCCTTTTATTTTTATTCTATGATAAAAGTTACTTATCCATCTTTTCCTTTTAAAATAAAACAAGAAAATAATAAGGACATCATTTTTGATGGAATTAGAAAAAAATGGTTGGTATTAACGCCAGAAGAATGGGTAAGACAAAACTTTATTCAATATTTAATTCAAGAAAAAAAATATCCTTCTTCTTTAATTGCCATTGAAAAAACTATTCAACTAAACGATTTAAAAAAGCGTTGCGATATTATTGTTTACAAAAATGAACAACCTTGGATGATTGTTGAATGTAAAGAAATGGGGGTAATGTTATCAGAAAAAACCATTCAACAAATTTTACAATATAACATTGCTTTACCTTCTTCTTATTTAATAATTACCAATGGAAAAAGTTGTTTTGGCTGGAAAATAAAACCAGCACTAAGCATGCTTTCATCAATTCCTGAATATGCTCATGAATGAAAATAAAGAGGGTAGCAATAAAAAAAGACGTTAGCTATTTTGCCAAACGTCTTTTTTCAGAAATATGCTCATTTGAATTTATGGTTGAAATACAATATCTACTGTTAAAGGAACACCTAAGTACACCTCTACCCCTCTTAGTTTTATGATAGAACTAGATATTTCTACAATATCTAATAATTGACCATCGAAATTAAATTTTGTTTCATTCGATTCTAACTTCCAAGTACCAGTATCGTATATATTAGGGTCTGTAGTATTACACTTTGTTGCACCTTCTTCTACTGCAAATGTTTCATTAGTTGCAAATTTGATGATATTATCTAATTCACAAGCAGGTCTTCCTTGTAATCGGTCAACTACCACTACATTATTTGAACTTGCAGTAAACAAGGTAATTTTCCAAGATTTTGAGGTTATTATTGAAATTTTATTATTTGAACCAGAAGCTGTAGCACTTTTTTTACATCCTGAAAAAATACACACACAGAATATTGCAGTAACTGCAAATAGCAATTTAGTTTTCATTTAAATTATTTGTATAAATATAGAAAATTATTGATAGAATTATAAAATTGATTTACCAATAGGAATATCTATTTCACATATTCTTTCACAAAACCATTTTCATCGGCATAATATTGCAAACCACGTATTGTAATGTGCTTTCCCAATTTAAAGTTCGAAAAATCGGTAACAGCTGCAGAAGCATCTGAAAAATACAAACCTCCTTTTGTTTTATAGGCTATAGTGGCATAATCGGTATTTACACCTAACCCTTTACCACTAATAATCACATGCACTGGTTTTTGAATTTTATCAACCAATTCAATATCTCTTGCAAACGCCCAATTGTCAGCAACAATTACTACATTTTCACAGGCATCGCATTGTTGTAATCCTTTTATAATAGCTTCAACCGGATTTTCAGGGCTATCTCCCCCATCGCCTCTTTCCATTG
>JBMLQZ010000177.1:0-2460 GCA_049241285.1 Chitinophagaceae bacterium
AAGGCATCTTCTACCGAACGGCAAAGGGTATTGAGTTGTTGGTAAATGCTGTACAAATCTCTTGCAAGGGTAAAATCTTTTTCTGCCTCTTCTACATCTAAAAAGGTAGGCACTAATCGTGGATTTTGTTTGGCATAATCAATTGCTTTTTCTACAAAGCCAATGGTTTTGTCGCCCATTTTGGCAAATTCTAAACGTTCTTGTGCCGATAAATTAAACAACAACACATCTTTTAAATTGTCTGTAATAGCAGCAATATTGGATGTAATAGCGGTTTTGTTGGCAGGCGTAAGGCTTGCACTAATTTGGTTGGTTTGTCACATATAGTATCAATTTTGATAGTATCGAAACTATATATATGTTGTCTGCTAAACAATGGAATTTTTCCCATTTTACTAGGGGAATTCTCCTAAAAAAAGCATGGGAAAACTACTAAAAAAATGTATTGTTTTTTTATTATTCATCTATTCAACAATACTGTTATTGAACCCGTCATTTACAATATTGCTTGTGAAGATGCTATGTCTTCTCCCCAAAAAATACTGGCTTTTTCGTTAAAACTTTTTGCAGAATCGGTTGTGTAAAACAATCGCTTTTCTTCTTGCAAACAGTTATTGGCAATATGTGTGTGCTTTTGCAAATATGCAGCTAAGCTTTTAGCTACAATAGTACCTTGTGTAACTATTTGAATACCTGTAGGTGTAAACTGCTGTATTTTAGGTAGCAATAAAGGATAATGAGTACAGGCTAATAAAATGGTATCAATATTGGGTTGTTGCTGAAGCAAACGTTGAATATGTTGTTGCACAAAATAATTAGCTCCATCGCTTTCTTGTTCATTATTTTCTACCAAGGGCACCCACATGGGGCAAGCCTCTTGATATACTTGAACATTCGGATAAAACTTTTCAATTTCAATAGGATAGGAGTTAGAAATTACTGTACCATTAGTGCCTAAAATGCCTACATTATTGGTTTTGGTAAATTGTCCAATTACTTCTGTGGTTGGTCTAATTACACCTAGCACTCTTTTTTCTGAATCTATTTTGGGTAAATCGTTTTGTTGAATGGTGCGTAATGCTTTTGCAGAGGCGGTATTACATGCCAAAATTACCAAGGGGCATCCTTGATTAAAAAACCATTGTACACAGCTAAGTGTATATTGGTAAACAGTTTCAAAACTTCTTGTGCCATAAGGTGCTCTTGCATTATCGCCTAAATACATATAATTATACGAGGGCAATTCAGCAACTATTTCTTTCATAATGGTTAATCCACCATAACCACTATCAAATATACCTATACAACCTTTGTTTTGCATGGTGTAAAGTAACTATAAAAAAGGCATTTGAAGTATATGTTCAAATGCCTTTTTTATAGTGAAAATATTATTTATAGCTATGCACTTAATTTGTTGTTTCTTAAAAAGTATACTTAGTTATTGGTTACCAATTTTTCCACTTTTGTCTTGAAACAAAAGTGGAGCAAAAGTTCAAGGCTGTGAAAAAATAGGCTAAAAATTAATTTTTTACGCAAGCTAAACAAGTTCAATCTTTTGATTAAAATACCAACAGTAGTATGACAGTTGTTCACCATAACTTTATTCAAATGGAGAATATGGTGTTTAGCTTTTAACCGTAAAAAATTAATTTTCTGATCGCCATTTTTTCAATGCCATTGTAGCACTCAATTCTTTAATCTCTTAAAAAAAAATTAATAAACATCTTAATTGGTGGTTTTATTCATCATCCTATTTCTGAAATTTTTTTCTGCTAAAGCGTTGTACATTTTCGTAAGTAACTACTTAATCATCTCCTGTTCTTGCAGAGGCGGCATCTATTATTTTACCAAAAAATACTGCATTTAAAAACAGCTTGGTGCTGCCTAACCAAAACGCTCTAAAACAAGGATTGTCAGCAATATTAATAATTCTACCACTGCCTACTGTATTTACAATTACAGCTGCAGAATTTTTTACCGCATCATTATTTTGTTTACTCACCCAACCACTTTGTAAGGGATTGTTGCCATACATTAATGGAACAGCAAAAGGATTTTTACTTTTTTCCATAAATACTTTATTGGCTTTAAATAAGCTTATATTTTTTTGCGTATAGCCATATGCTAAAGGATGCGTTAAATCGGCAGTAGCAGAAAATATTGCACCACTCATTTGTTGTGCACCTTCAATTTGTTCTCTTTCAATATACGCTAATTTTTCAGTGCTGTCAATGGCAGGTTTTATCTTTTTAAAGCTAACATTACTTATGCCATTTTGAGCAGCCCAACTTACTGCTTCTTCTGTTAACACTAAATTACCTCCATTCTGTACCCAATTTTTTAATTTTTCTTTATTTAAATCTGCATAATTACCACCTACCATTACAATGGTGTTGTATTTGTTTAACTCTATTCTATTAAACATATTTATTTCTAAATGCGATGCAGGAATATTCATTC
>JBMLQZ010000177.1:2470-10399 GCA_049241285.1 Chitinophagaceae bacterium
CATTCTTTGATCTAACAAGTGCCATATTTCACCAGCATCTGTTGCATTTACGCCATTGCCAACAATCATGGCAATAGTTGGCTTGTTTAATGATATAAATTTACTACTGCCTAAATCGCTACCCATAATAGCATTACCACTATTTAAGGCATATACAACAATACCATTTTGCTGAGCAATATTTTGAATAAGCGTATATAAATAATTACTATTCATTTGTTGCAAATGCACTGGAATTAATATACTGCCGTAATTAAATTTCTTTGTGCCATTGGATAATGCAAATTCACCAGTATTGGTAGCAACCTTTGTTAGAACGCCAGCCTCTTGCAATGCATACAATGCTTTAGGTGCATACAATTCGTTCCATTCAAATACATAAGCATAGTCGCTTTTAATTCCTTCTACTTTTCCAATTAGTGGTATATTTTCTCTAAGTTTTTCTCCAGCAATTTCTGTAGTTAATTGTTCAGCATAAGGAAGTCCAAAAGCTAAAGGCATCGTCCAACTTGTAATATCATAAAACAAACTATCTTGATAGGAGAGTTGTTTTTCGAAGATGGTTTTTATTAAACCAGATTGTGCTTGATTAGTAGGTACAAAAAAAGCACTACCTTTTTCAAAATCGCCGGTATTTTGGCGTAAGTGATGTACATCTATTTGATGTCTTAAGAGCATTTCAATAAATACTGCTGTTTTAGCTTTATCTTTTTTGTCTCCAAAAACATATCCTTTTATAGCATTCAATGCATTGTTGTTATCGGCTTTTTTAAAGAAGTCTCTTTGATATTCTAAAAATTCTTTTCTCAAATGATAGGCTCCTTCTAAGGTAGAAAGTGCAGTAACAAATTGGTTTTTAATAGTTGCAGGAAAACGAAGAATGCCATTGCTTGTTTGTTGTGCATGACCACGAGATGATGCTTGTTCAAACAAAATACCAATGCCTCCATTGATGTCAGGAAATGTAGAACCTTTACCATAATAAAAGTCGTCGTAATTTTCTTTTGTAAAATACAAAGAGCCAATTCTATCTAAATTACGAGCATGATATTTACCCAATTTAGCAGTAAGTTCTTGATTTTTTTCTGGAGTTAAAGGATTTACTCTTGAAGGAACGCCGGGTTGAAAAAAGAAACTAGCATTGCTACCTTGCTCATGATGATCGGTTAATATATTGGGCTTCCATGCATGAAACCAACGCAATCTATTTTGACTTTCTATATGCACAGCAGGAAGCCAATCTCTATTCAAATCAAACCAATAATGATTAAATCTTCCTCCTGGCCAAACCTCATTAAATTCTCTGCTATTAGGATCTGTAACTAAATTTTTGCTTTTATGTTGATTTGCCCAAGTAGAAAAACGTTGTAGTCCATCGGGATTAAATGAAGGGTCGAAAAGTATAATCGTATTATCGAGTAAATCATCAATTTGTTTGCCTTCTGCAGCTGCCAAATAATAGGCTGTAAGTAATGCTGCATTTGAACCACTTGGTTCATTGCCATGAATAGAATGACCAATGTATACCACTATTGGCATTTTGTTTACATCAACTGTATTCGATTTTGAAGCATCGGTTAATAAAACATGTTCTTTTCTAATAGCTTCTAGATTATCTAAATTTTTCTTGGATGAAAAAATCATGATTACTTGAGGTCTGCTTTCATAACTATAACCTATCACTTCCATTTTAACTCTATTTGGAGAAGCAGCAGCAATCGCTTTCATATAATTCACCAGACGGTCATGTGTAATATGCCATTCACCCACTTCATGATGAATGATTTCTTTCGGTTTTGGAATACTACTATTATAGCTAACGCTATCTGGTAAATAATAGGCAAGATTTTGAGCACTTAATGTACATACCATGCTCATTGAAAAACATACTAACAATAGTTTTCTCATTTTATGATTATTTGGAATTGAAAGATAGCTATGTGATACAAAAAGTTTTTGTGACTTATTTAAATGGTTACTTCATATTATTATGGTTTGATATGCTACTATTTTAATGGTTATAAAATAGCTGCAACACTTAAATAGCGCCAATCATAATTGTTTGCAGCATGTGCAGCAGAAGGTTGAATGCTTTCTTCTAAACAACTCGGTTGTAAAATTTGCTGCTGCACCAGTTTTTGTTTGGCAGAATGAATCATTTCTATCATCACGGAAGATTGCATCCATTTTGCTTGTGGTGGTTCGTAACCAATTTTTCCTTTACGCCAGCAAATGCTTTTAGGTAATTGATGTTCTGATGCTTTTCTTAAAATCCATTTAGTAAACCCATTTCTTATTTTATAGTTATCTGGTAATCCAAAGGCAAATTCTACCAATTGATGGTTTAAAAAAGGCAGTCTTACTTCTGTGCTTGCAGCCATTGCATTTTTATCTGCATAGCGTAATAACTCTTCTAAGCCATGTGTTGTTGTATTGTACCTTAATAAATCTGTTAGGGTGTGAATAATGGGTTTTTGTAAGGTGTCATCATTATAATATTTTCTATAAAAATCTATAGCCAAATGTGGGTGATGTAATTGTTGTTGAATAGCTTTTTTATGTAGTTGTATTGCCGCTTTTTCTGGAAAAAATGCAGCTGCATAATTTTTATAATTCCAGTTTTGTAAAAACTCATTTTGTATAAGTAATTGCTTCTCTTTTTTATAATTGCTATAGTTGTTTTTAAGTAAATGTTGTAAATACCAAGGAGTGTATTTTGTATAACCACCTAAAATTTCATCAGCACCTTGTCCATCTAGCAATACAGTAACGCCGTTTTTTTTGGCAAGTTGATACACCATAAATTGGGTAAATACACTACTGCTTTGAATTGGTTCTTCTTGATGATACATTAATTGATGCCATTGTTCGTATAATTCTGTTTCAGTAGGCGTAATAAAATGGCTGTGAAAAATAGTGTTTTGATGGTGCTGCTGAAAGGCTTGTATATAATTAGATTCATCTTTAGCAAAGCCGGGAAAAACAGCTGAAAAACTATGTAAAGCAGTATGATTATTTTGTAAAATATTGCTAGTAATTGCTGTACTATCTAATCCACCACTTAACGAACAACCAACCTGAACATGACTGCGTAATCTTCGATTGACAGAGGTTTGTAATAATTCTTGAAATTGATTAATTAAGTCAGATTCGCTTTTTTGACTAATTGTTTCTGTATTGCCAGTTAAAGTGTACCAGCGGTTCATTTGTACCCTACCTTGTTTTGGCTGAATACTTAAATAATGGCTAGCTGGTAATGAAAGTATTTGACTATAAAATGTTTGTGTTTTTTTAATAGGATTTTGTGTAAAACCAAGGGTAACATAATTTAATACCATTGTACCATTTAGTTGCTTTGATACGCCAATTTTCCAAAGTGCTTTCATTTCACTTGCAATAATCAATTGGTTAAACTTGCCCCTTTGTTGATAGTCGGCATAATAGTACAAAGGTTTTTCGCCAAATCTATCTCTTGCTACAAATACTTCTTCTGTTTTTGCATCATAAAGTGCAAAGGCAAACATTCCATCAAAATGCTGTAAGCAGTCTTTTCCCCAATAATCAAATGCTGCAGGTATTACTTCAGTGTCTGAAGTAGTTGTGAATTCATAACCTTGTTGCTGTAATTGTTCTTTTAGTTCAATGTAGTTATAAATTTCACCATTGTAGGTAATGTAATAGTGTAAATAATTAAATGGCTGTGCAGCTTTTATAGAAGTATCTAAAATTGCTAGTCTTCTATGCCCTAAACAAACCGTGTTATCTTCATTTTCCCAAATACCTTCACCATTTGGTCCTCTGTGTGTTAATGTTTGTAGCATTAACTGCACTCGTTCTTTTTTTTCTAAAGAATTATAGGGTGAAAATATTGCTGCAATGCCACACACTAGTAAATATTTTAATCATTCTAATCAACAAAAAAGTTGCTTTATCGTTCGCCTTTAAAAAACATTCTTTTTATTCTACGAATAGTTGCTTTTACAATGCCACCATCTATTTGAATACGCCTATCTGTGGTCCAAACCAAAGCTTTTATATTGGTAACATAATACAATTTTCCAAAGCCTTTGTTTCTTAATTTTAAAGCTAGCCAGCCATCTTCATTAGCATAAGGAGGATGGTTAAAGCCATCTACTTGTAAGCCTTGTTCTCTTCTAAATCCTGAATTAAAGCCATATACATTTACAGCTTCATCTTTAATATGTTTATTTATCCAACGCATAAAATCGGCTATGTATTCATAAAAAAAATACATCAATCTACCGGTATTACCTACGGGTATAAATGAGAACCTTCCATAAACTGAACATACATGAGCATCGTTATCAAAAGGCTTTACCATTTCTTCTACCCAATACATTGGATAAATTGAATCGGCATCGGCATTTAAAACATAGGTTCCTGTTGCTTTTGCTAAACCTGCATTTCTTGCATTAGTAATACCTTGTTTGGTTTCTAAAATGCAAGTAACACCACATGCATCTACTAAATTGGCTGTATTATCTTTAGAGTTATTATTTACCACAATAATTTCTACGGCCTTGGTGGTTATATTCTGGCATAATGAATACAGTGTTTGCACAATATTTTCTTCTTCATTATATGCAGGAATAACAATAGATACATCTGGATTACCAGTTTTACGCAGCTGTTGATATGCCACTTTTGTTTTTTCTTTTACATCAGGAATATTTTGCAAAGCATTCCAACATTCTTGAGCATATTTTGTAATGGCTATTGGTCTCATGAAACAATTATTACTGGTTATACAACTTGCAAAGGCACATTGATAGATAATGTTACAGCATTTTTTTGTTTACTAGAAAAATGATTTTTATAAATAGAAAAAATGCGTTGTGAAAATAATTCTTATTCATCAAATGCATTCATCACTTCAATAACAGTTTCTATTTCATTGAGCGAATGTGCAAAAGAGCAAGGTAAACTTAATGTTGTTTGATGAATAATTTCTGCTATAGGAAATGATTGATTTTGGAATAAACTTTTTAAAGCATTTTGTTGATGAGGTGGAATTGGATAATGAATTTCTGTTTGAATATTGTGTGCTAATAAATGAGCTTTTAATGCATCTCTTTTCTTTGTTCGTACATTATAAATATGATAAACATCAAAATACATTGAAGTTTGAGAGATATCTGGTAAAATGTATTTGGAACGATTCAGATTGCTGTTATACAATTGAGCAATTGCTCTTTTATGTGCATTAATTTCGTTTAAATAAGGAAGTTTTACACTTAAAAATGTAGCTTGAATTTCGTCTAATCTTGAATTAAAACCTACTACTTCATTATGGTACTTTACGCTAGAACCATAGTTGCGTAATTGCTTTAATAATTGATAGTCTTGTTCTGTTTTACAAATGATTGCACCTGCATCACCAAGTGCACCTAAATTTTTTGTAGGATAAAAACTAAAGGCTGCAAAGTTTCCAAAAGTTCCTGCTAATTGGTTTTTATATGTAGCACCATGTGCTTGAGCACAATCTTCAATTAATTTTAATTGATATTGTTCGCATAAAGCCATAATTGGTTGCATGTTACAGCATTTACCATATAAATGCACTACCATTATTGCTTTAGTATTAGTGGTAATACTTTGCTCAATAAGTGCTGGATCAATATTATAAGATTGAATATTTGGTTCAACTAAAACAGGTTTTAAACCTGCTTGAATAATGGCTAAAATAGAAGCTACATAAGTGTTTGAAGGAACAATAACTTCAGCATTTTCTGGAAAATTGCATGCTTTTAAACTTAGTACCAATGCATCTAAACCATTTGCTACGCCAACCACAAATGGTACTTGATGCCATTGAGCAAATGCTTCTTCAAACTGTTTAACCTCATTTCCTAAAATATACCAACCGCTTTGTAAAAGATTTTGAAAACGAGCAGTAAATGCCTGTTCGAATGGCTCATTTAATTTCTTAAGATTCTCGTAGGGTATCATACTTATTCGTAAGGGTCAAAGATATAATCTGTAGGGTCAAATGCTGTTGAAGCCAATACTAATAAAATGGCATTTGCGGTAAAATCATGCATTACATGCCAATCGTTTGGTTCAAGAATTAAACATTTATCTGGCGTATTTAAGTGATACACTTCTTTTTCTGCACCATTATGATTGGTAATAGTACAGCTACCTTGTATACAAATTGCAGCTTGACGAGTGGTTTTATGTCTATGACCACCTCTTAATGATTCATCAACCCCATAAATGTAAAATAGTCTTTTAATTTCAAATGGAACTACTCTATCTAATACCGTAAGAGCACCTCTGTTATCAATAAAAGTTTTAAGCGTAAGTAGTTGTGCCATTATGAACAGAATGAATATGTTGATCAATTAAATCTAAAATTTCTTCGTCGTGGTCACGTTTAAATTTTCTGGCAAATAAGTGTTCAGATGCCATTATTTGTTCAAAATCTTCTTTGCCTAATGTTTTAGGATGTGGTCCACCGGCAGACCAATCAATGTATCTGCAATGATTATTGGTAACAAAATCTTTGTAATGAGAGTTCATTAAAATTGTTTGAAACACAAACTCATCGCAGCCCCAAGAATATTGAAAAAACTGTAATAATTTTTGGTTTTTTTCAACCCTTTCAACCACATAATTTGCAGCTTCTTGTGTAAGCATCCAAAACATTGCTTTACCATAGATCACTAAGTCTAAAGGAATTTTTCTAGGGCCTAATAAAAAGTTAAATAGCTTTTCTAATTTATATTTCCCCCAAAATTTTAGGTTTACAAAATGGTATCTATTTAATTTGGTTAAATCTTCCTTTACATCTTGTTCAATATTAATTGCTTCTATAAACAGTTTGCCATTATTGTTTTTTAAAAACTCTAGTATATAGTTGGCACTTTTTATAGGGTAATCTTGACCACTTAAAAAGTTGATATAATCGTATTGTTTGCCCGTTGCTGCTATTTCTTTAATACAGCTAAATGTTGCCTTAACTGTATTGTATCCTGCCCATCTTACCTCTACTCTATTTTGAATTAAATACACATTTGGAATATTGGCTAATGGTAGGTGTGATGTAATATCTATTTTTTTATCTACGTGAATATAAAAGTCAAAGCTAGGATGACAAAGATTTTTTATCATCCTTTCAGTTTGTTGGGGGTCTGTATAAGTAAGTATTAAATGAGCAATTCTCAAAATGCTTTGGCTTGTTTAGTTTTCGAGATAAAAGTAACTGAAATATCTTGTTTTAATGTTTTTTTAATCTTTCGAATAAAAATATAACATTACATCATTCGACATTAGGTAAATGACATATTTATTTTTTTAAAGGAAAACCCAAATAAGTGCTATTAACGCTGTTAGTGCAATTCCACCAAATAGCTTTGAATAATTGCTTAATAAAGTTGGGATCGCCGTTTTTTATGTAGGTAATGATATTTCTGGGTACAACCAATGCTAGAAAATAAACATAGAAAAAAAGTTTTTGATAAAAAGCGGCATTTCTTCTTATAAATAATATTCTATTTCTATTCATAAAATATTCTTTTAAAGCACTGTTTTTACCTACTGAAACAGATTCTTTATGATAAATACAAGCGTTTAAGTTTACCCAAATACTGTAACCATTTTGTTGAATTCTATCGCACCAATCGTATTCTTCAAAGTATAAAAAAAAGTTCTCAGACATTAATCCAGCTTTTTCTATTGCTTCTTTACGAACCATCATGGCAGCACCATGAATATAACCTGTTTTTGCAACTACCTGATTAAATTGACCGTTATCAACCTCATACAAACCAATGCAACTATTTCTTGCTGTAAAATAATTCATAGGTGTATAGCCAGCATACTGTATTCTTTCTGGCTCATCAAAATATTTTATTTTAGGCGAAATCATGCCTATTTGGCTATGTTCATTAAGTGTAGCAACTAAAG
>JBMLQZ010000178.1:0-4485 GCA_049241285.1 Chitinophagaceae bacterium
GTCTATCTAACAAACAAGCAGCAGCATACTTACTTAGCCGATTTACTTTCGGTGCAAAACCCAACGAAATAGAAGAAGTAGTAGAAATGGGTGTTGAAAAATGGTTTGCATTACAACTTGATGGTAAATTAAATGATGATAGCTTACAAAGTAAATTATCTCGTTTCAATACTTTACAAATGAGTATTACCGATATTGTAAGTACCTATCCTAACCCTGGAACAATTGCCAATATAGCCAGAAAAAAATACGAAGTTGACTATAAAAAAGATAGTAATGCTACATCAAGAAGAGATTATAAAGATGAGATAAAGGCAATTATGAAAGAAGAAGGTTTTAAGCCAATAGCAGAATTAAATAGAGAATTGGTGAACCAAAAATTAGAAAGAGCCATTTATTCGAATAATCAATTACAAGAAGTATTAACAGATTTTTGGTTTAATCATTTTAATGTGTCACTAACAAAGGCACAAGCTGTACAATATATTTTACCTTATGAAAGAGATGTTATTAGACCTAATGTAGTTGGTAATTTTTCAGATTTAGTAATAGGTACGGCTCAACATCCTGCAATGTTAGAGTATTTAGATAATGCTAGCAGTGTTAGTAATGACAATAAAATGGCACCCATTATTAATAATAGCAATGCCAACAAAAAATTCATGGAAAATTTAGAAATGAAAGCAGCTGATAAAAATTCTATGGAGGGTAAAATTGCTAATCAAGTATTAAACCAAAGAAGAACACAAGGATTGAATGAAAACTATGCAAGAGAAGTAATGGAGCTTCATACAATGGGTGTTGATGGCGGTTACACACAAAACGATGTTACGCAAGTAGCAAGAGCTTTAACAGGCTGGTCTGTGTTTCCATTGTCAAAATATTCTCCAGGAAGAGCTTTAGTTGACAGGATTGGTGTTGATAAATTAAAGCAACGAGGTTTTATAATTAAAGATGGTTTTTTATTTAGAGCAGATAAACATGATGAGAAAGAAAAAATAATTTTAGGAGAAACTTTTCCTGAAAATGGAGGATATGAAGAAGGTATAAAAGTGTTGCAAAAATTATCAACACATCCATCTACTGCAAAATTTATCAGTACAAAATTAGCTAGTCGTTTTGTATCAGATAATCCACCAACAGAATTGGTTCAAAAAATGTCTGAAACATTTTTAAAATCAAAAGGTAATATTAAAGCAGTGTTGATTGAAATGGTGAATAGCAAAGAATTTTGGATTGCTGCAAAAAATAATGAAAAAGTTAAAAGTCCATTTGAATTAGTGGTTAGTAGTGTAAGAGCTACCAATGCAACAATTGAGGATCCATTTCAATTATTCAATTGGTGTACAAAAATGGGACAAAGATTTTATTACTACCTAGCACCAACAGGCTTTCCAGATAAAGCTTCTTACTGGATTAATACTGGTTCACTATTAAATAGAATGAATTTTGGTTTGGCTTTTGCAACTGATAAAATACCAGGTGTAAAACAACATTTATTAAAGCTGAATCAAAACCATGAACCAGAAAGTATTTCAGATGCTTTAACTACTTACAGTAAAATATTATTACCTGAAAGAAATCATGAAAAAAATATTGAGCGATTAACAAAGGTTTTAAGTGAAGGAAATTTTGCCAAAAAAATTGAAGAAGCAGTAAAAAATACTCCCAACGCTTATGCATCAAATAGCGATATGTTAACCACTACAGATGAATCTATGCAAGTGCAAACTGTTTCAAAAAAACAGGTACAAAAAAATGAAAAGGCAGCTTTAAGTAAAAAGAATAATACAGTAATTAACGTTGCTTATGCTACAGGAAATAATAGTATGATTGGCCAAGTAGTTGGTGTAATTATTGGCAGCCCAGAGTTTCAAAAAAAATAGTCATTGTTTACTAACAATATTCAGTAAAAAAATAAACTCATTTTATGAATAGAAGAGTATTTATGAAAAATGGTGCTCTGGCCATGTTTGCAGCTGGCTTAGGTGGCTTACCTAGTTTCATTGCAAAAGCTGCAAGCACCAGTAAAATATTAATGCCATATAAAAGCAATAAAATATTGGTGTGTATTTTTCAACGTGGTGCAATGGATGGGTTAATGGCTGTAAGCCCTTTCACCGATCCTAACTTAAAAAAGCTACGCCCAACATTATATATGAGCCCTTCTGCTAATGACGGAGGCTTAACTGATTTAGATGGAAAATTTGGATTACATCCTAGCTTATCTGCATTTACACCATATTTTAAAGAGAATCGTTTAGCAATTGTGCATGGTGTTGGTAGCCCTAATAATACACGTAGCCATTTTGATGCACAAGACTTTATGGAAACTGGCACTCCCTTTCGTAAAGGCACTCCAAATGGTTGGTTAAATAGAGCTGTAGGATTAACGGGCCATGAAGGAACACCGTTTAGAGCAGTTAGCATAACTAGTTCTTTGCCAAGAAGTTTTTATGGAGAGAATGAAGCTTTAGCCATAAATAATTTACAAGATTTTGCAATTCAAATGAGAGGTAATCCAATGGGAGCGAATACAGCAGCAAAATCATTTGAAGAATTATACGATGTAACTACTTCGAAACTTTTAAACCGAACTGGTAAAGAAAGTTTTGATGCAATGAAAATGTTAGACATAAAAAATATCAAAAACTATCAGCCAGCAAATGGTGCTGTTTATCCAAATAGTTCACTTGGTAATTCATTAAAACAAATTGCAACACTTATAAAAATGGATGTAGGCTTAGAGGTTGCATTTGCTGAAAGTGGTGGATGGGACACCCATTTTAACCAAGGTACTGCTAATGGAACTTTAGCTAGAAATTTAAAAGATTTTAGTGACAGTATTGATGCATTTTGGAAAGATATGAGTAGTTATCAAGATGATGTGACAGTTATGACTATGACAGAATTTGGTAGAACTGCTCATCAAAATGGAACTGGTGGAACAGATCATGGTAGAGCTAGTTGTTTATTTGTATTAGGTAACGATGTACAAGGAGGTAAAGTATATCATAATATGAAAAGTTTAGCTGTAGAAGATTTAGAAGACAAAAGAGATTTACCTGTAACTACAGATTTTCGAAGCGTATTTAGTTCTGTAGCTAATACACATTTAAAGTTAAAGGATAATAAAATCTTATTCCCAGATTGGGATGGTTCAGCACTTGGTTTAATGAAGGTTTAATACAGTTTTTCAGGGGTGGTTTTTGCAAACAAAAAGGGTTTTTCAATTATGAAAAACCCTTTTCAATTGTATACGTTACTAACCTAAAATAGATTAATTGTTCTGAACAGCTTCTGACTCTTGTTTTAATTTTAATTCCCAAGCCCAAGCTGTACGCATCATTTCAACAATATCATATTTAATTTTCCAGCCTAATTGTTCTACAGCAAAATTGTTATTTGCATAAATTGCAACAACATCTCCACCTCTTCTAGGATGCATCTCATAATTTAATTTAAGGCCACTAACTTCTTCAAAAGTTTTAATCACTTCTAAAACAGTAACACCATTTCCTGTTCCTAAATTAAATACATCACACTTAGTATGGTTTTTGTTTTGCATTAAATATTGTAAAGCCAATGTATGTGCATTTGCAATATCACAAACATGTATGTAATCTCTAACACAACTGCCATCTCTTGTATCATAATCAAAACCAAATACATTCATTTTTGGTAATTTTCCAACAGCTGTTTGGGTAATTACAGGTACTAAATTCAGTGGCTTACCTAAAGGCAATTCTCCAATTAAGGCAGAAGGATGTGCACCAACAGGATTAAAATATCTTAATAAAATTGCAGAGCAATCATCTTTCTTTACAAATGACTGAATCATTTCTTCACCCATTTGTTTGGTAGCTCCATAAGGACTTTCTGCTTTTTTAGTTGGTGTTGTTTCTGTTACAGGAATTGAGTCTGGATTTCCATAAACTGTACATGAAGAAGAAAATACAAAATAAGGTACTTTAAACTCTGTAACACATTTTAGTAAATTAATTAAAGAAAGCAGGTTGTTTTCGAAATACATTAAAGGATTATCAACCGATTCACCCACAGCTTTAAATGCAGCAAAGTGAATAATGCCAACAACATCTCTATTTTCCTGAAAAATAGCTTGTGTATCATCAAAATTCTTTAAATCAACAAGATAGTTTTTGACCTTTTTTCCGGTAATTTTTTCAATTCCATCCATTGCAAAAGCCGTTGATCTTGAATTATCATCAACTGAAATAACATCAAAACCATTTTCAATTAAATCTACAATGGTGTGAGAGCCAATGTAACCACATCCACCAGTTACCAATATTTTTTTTGCCATATTTTGTATTTGAACCGCCAATTTATGAAATAAAAATGAGGGGTTACTGAACAAAATTTATATTGATAAAAATTGACACATTTAAGTACCCAAATTAAAACACTTGTAAGTTTTTAATATAAAAATCTTAACGAATGAAATTTAGTTGCATAAACAACTTT
>JBMLQZ010000179.1:0-1536 GCA_049241285.1 Chitinophagaceae bacterium
CTATTCAAATCCATCCACTAGGTGCCATTTCGAAAAATATTGAAGGAAAAGATTTGGCAGAAATGTACGATATGCATCATAGTGGTGCTATTGCTTTTACCGATGGTAATTTGCCCATTCAATCTGCAGGGTTAATGTTAAAAGCTTTACAATATGTAAAAGCATTTGATGGAACATTAATTCAAGTGCCAGTAGATACTAAAATGAGTGCTTTTGGGTTAATGAATGAGGGTATAGTTTCTACACAGTTAGGTTTGCCAGGAATTCCATACTTATCAGAAGTTTTGCTTATTAAACGTGATATTGATTTGGTAAAATATACCGATAGTAAACTGCATATTACAGGTGTTGCAACTGCAGAAGGTATTGAATTAATTGCCAAAGCAAAAAAACAAGGCTTGAAAATTACTTGTAGTGTTTCGCCAATGCACATTATGTTTTGTGATGAAGATTTAACAACTTACGATACCAATTTAAAATTATTTCCACCATTACGTTCTAGAACAGATATGATGGCTCTGAGAGATGCTATTGAAAACAATGTGGTAGATTGTATAGCCAGCCATCATACACCACATAATTGGGATAGCAAAGTTTGTGAGTTTGAATATGCAAAGCATGGAAGTATTGCATTACAAACTTCTTTTCTTCAATTACAACAGGTCTTACCCACCATTTCGTCAGAAAAAATTGCCAATTTATTGGTGAATAATGCTACCAATATTTTTAATTTAAAGCCAACACCTATTGATGTAAATGCAGTTGCTAACCTTACTGTGTTTAGCTCAGAAGGATCAACAGACATAACAGAGGCCAACAATAAAAGCAAATCGAAAAATACGGCTTTATTCAATATTTCACTAAAAGGTAAAGTAATAGCAACTATCACAAAAAATACAGTTCATCTACAATCGTAATTTGTATGCCTAAAACTCATATTCAAAAAGGTTTATTAATAGCTGCTTGCATTATTTTAGTAGATATTGTTTTGCATCTTACAAAGTACAAATTAGCCAATTGGTCAGATTATCCTGCTAGAGGTGTTTTGTTTGTTGGCATTATTGCTGCATGTTTGGTATTTGCAAAACAACAAACAACCATTACTTTTAGTCAATTGGTTGGTTATGGTTTTAAAGTTGCTACTGTGGTAGTTTGTGTGTTGTTTTTGTATACAGCGTTAAGTATTTATATGGTGTTTCCAAATTACATTGATGCACTGTTTACGCAAAGTATTGAAGAGGCAAAAAAGCAAGTTGGTTTTAGTATGCAAGAAGTAGAAAAAAATGCAGTTATTGCCAAAAAAGTTATTGGTATTAGCATTTTATCTGGAATGGTTTTATTAAATCTTGCAATTGGTTTGGTTGCAGCGGTAATAGCTGCTATTGTTTTTCAAAAAAATAAGTAATTGAAACTTTATATAGTTTCACTATTTTATTATACGATTTAATTATTACAATGGATATTTCAATTGTTATTCCTTTATTCGACGAAGAAGAATCGCTTCCTGAATTGTGTGCTTGGATTGAAAGGGTTGTA
>JBMLQZ010000180.1:0-2338 GCA_049241285.1 Chitinophagaceae bacterium
TACTAAGTATGCAGCAATTGCCAACATTATGAACAACATTATGGTGTTAAGAATTTGCTGTCCTGAAAAAGCAAAATCTTTTACTGTTCCATTCAATTTACCCCATGCAATCATGCTACCAGCAAATGAAACAGAACCAATAATTAATCCAAGAAAAATGGTGATTAACATTCCTGCATGATGAAATTCGCTCAAGTGCATTAAGTGTCTAAACTCAATAATTGAAATTAATGCTGCACAAGCCCCACCCATTCCATTGAATAAACTCACCATTTCTGGCATTGCAGTCATTTTTACTTTTTTTGCTGCTACAAAGCCAATGATACTTCCAATAATTAATGCAAGAAAAATCCAAATAAGATTGTGCAAATGATTTCCTGCTTCATCGGTATAGAAAAAAATAGTAGCGAAAATGGCTACAAACATTCCAACTGCTGCAACCAAATTTCCTTTTCTAGCAGATGCTGGACTAGATAACAT
Source organism: Chitinophagaceae bacterium (assembly GCA_049241285.1). Lineage (GTDB taxonomy): Bacteria > Bacteroidota > Bacteroidia > Chitinophagales > Chitinophagaceae > Parasediminibacterium. Next base: position 481 of record JBMLQZ010000180.1, read on the forward strand.
TTTTAACCCCAAAATAAATGTTACTGAACCTATAAGATAACTAATGGTGAGTATATTGAACTGCATGTACTTAGTTTAATAAACAATGAAAACAAAGGAAATTGAACAAACTTTATTGTAGATTTAAAGATAGCTGAAAAGTGTTTACAAAACATTTTGTACAAAAAACTGCATTAGATTTTTTGTGTTTTATGCACCAAGAACAGAAGTTTTCTTCGATACGAAAAATAAAAATTTTAGCTAAATAAGAAGTTAGCTTTAAACGAAAAATTAATAATATGCAATTATGAAAACTACTATTAACTTAAGTTATGTGTAATTACATACTTAGTTAATTCTGCATTTGTAGTCATGTGCATTTTTTCTAAAATTCTTGTTCTGTAAGTACTAATGGTGTTAATACTAAGAGAAAGTTGTTCGCCAATTTCAGAAATTTTATGTCCTTTAGCAATTAATTTAAATACTTCAAACTCTCTATCTGAAAGGTTTTTATGTGGTTGATCGCTCATTTCATCTCCCTGAAATTCAATTAATAATTCTGCAACTTCTGGAGTAATGTATTTTTTTCCGCTAGTAATTTGTCTGATTGCTTTCACCAATTCTTCAGGTGCACTTTCTTTAGTTAAATAACCCGATGCTCCTGCTTTTAATGTTCTTACGGCATAATGTTCTGCTGCATGAACACTTAAAATTAATACCGGCACTTTGGGTAAATTTTCTTTTACATATTTAATAATTTCTAAGCCAGAACGACCAGGCATAGAAATATCTGAAACTATTACAGTCCAATCGTTACGTTTCGATAGTTTTTTAATGATATCAGCTCCATCTTGAGCTTCTTCAATTACAGCGTTTGGATAAGCATCTTCAATAATCATTTTCAGTCCTTTTCGAACTACACTATGATCGTCTCCAATAAGAATGTGCATAAAAAAATCAATTTAGGGGCATTTTTAAAGTAATGGCTGTACCAGCATCGGTTTTGCTTTCAATTGTAAATGTAGCGTTTATCATAATTGCTCGTTCTTTCATTCCTAAAATACCTAAAGTTTTATTGGCCACATTGGTGTCGAAACCTCTTCCATTATCCACAATTGTTAGCACTAATTTTTTTTGAATAACGTGAGCAGCACTTTTTACAATTGTTGCATTAGAATGCCGAATAATATTTGTTAATGACTCTTGATATATTCTAAAAATATTCGATTTAATATCAACAGATAAGTCTAAATTTTCAATTCCATTATCAAAAACACATTTAATATTTGTTCTTTTTTCAAACTCTTTTGCTTGCCATTCTAAAGCAGCACCTAATCCTACATCATCTAAAATACCTGGTCTTAAATCTGAAGCAATTCTTCTTACAGTTTGCACAATAGTATCTGTAAGTTCTAGCACATCAACCATATAATTACCAACATCTGGAATTTTAGAAATTAATCGCTTTTTCAACATACTAATATCCATTTTCAAACCTGTAATTAATTGTCCTAACTCATCATGAATTTCTCTTGCTATAAACTTCCGCTCTTCTTCCCTTACTTTTTGCAAGTGTGATGTTAATTCTCTTAATTGAAAATGCGATGAAATTAATTCCTTCTCTGCTTTTTTGCGTTCTGTAATATCTACAAACAATATGTAAACAATATCTTGATGAATACTAAATAGGAAATTGAAAGTTCTGGTAGTTTTATTTTTACAGCGTATATCTGTTTCTATATATGGCGCTTCTGTAAATTGATTTTTTTTATACGCTTCAACAGTTTCTAACCAATGGGCAAAAAGGGTTGCTCTAATATCTGGATTAGGTTGTGTACGAAGGTACCACTCTTCAAGTGTTGGAATTTCTTCTAGTGTA
>JBMLQZ010000181.1:0-1557 GCA_049241285.1 Chitinophagaceae bacterium
TTGGTGGTTGTAAGAAATGAGGGTGAATTAGTAGATAATTATAGAGGTAGAATTATTTTTCCTATTCATGGTAACACAGGAAAAATCATTGGTTTTGGTTCAAGAATCATCGGAAAATCTGATAAGGCTCCAAAGTATATTAACACGCCAGAAAACGATATTTATGTAAAAAGTAAAATACTCTATGGTTCCTATTTTGCAAGAGTAGCCATTGATAAACAAGATGAATGTTTATTGGTAGAAGGCTATACCGATGTAGTAAGTTTACATCAAGCTGGTATTGAAAATGTTGTAGCAAGTGGAGGTACTTCTTTAACAATAGATCAATTAAGATTAATAAAAAAATATACCAATAATCTTACTATCATTTATGACGGTGATAGTGCTGGTGTAAAGGCTGCATTACGTGGGTTAGATATGGCTTTAGAAGAAGGTTTGAATGTGAAATTGGTATTAATTCCAGATAATGAAGACCCTGATAGTTATGTAAATAAAGTAGGTACTGCTGCTTTTCAAAATTTTGTAGCCAATAATAAAAAAGATTTTATTCTTTTTCAACTAGAAGTAATGTTGAAAGATATTGGTAACGATTTAAATAAGAAAAGTAACCTAGTAAATCAAATAGCCGAAACATTAAGTAAAATCAATAAAGCAGAAGATTTTACCAAGCAACAAGAATATATAAAACAGTGTTCTGCAATCTTAAAAATTGATGAAGGTGGATTAACTACGCTTGTAAATAAATACAAACGAGATAAGATTGCAAAGGATGAAAAAAAACTTGCTTTTGATGAAGTACAACAAATTGTACAACAGCCAGAAGATGTTTTAAATGATAACCAAGTTTTATTATTAGCAGACGAAAAACATGAAAGAAATATTATTAGAATATTATTAGAATTTGGATTAAATCAATTTAATGAAACACAAACTGTAGCTGCATATGTTTTTTCAGAAATTGAAGGATTTCATTTTGAAAACCCTGAATTAGATCGGTTATTAGAAATGTATAAAACTGCTTATAACAAACAGCAACATCCAACAACCAAAACCTTTTTATATCATGAAGACGAAAGTATACGCAACTTGGTTATTAGTATTACTTTGTTTCCTTACGAGTTAAGTCCAGGTTGGGATAAATTAATTGAAGGAAAAACATTTTCAAATCAAGATACCAGTATTGAAGATGTATTATTAAGCATTCAATATTATAAGTTGAGAAAAATAAAACACATGTTTCAGCAAAATCAAAAAGATATGGAACAAGCCAATATTGAAGAGCAAATGCAGTTGATTAAAATTCATCAACACCTAAAACAATTAGAACAAGAAATTACCAAAAAGCTAGGAACAGTTATTTTAAAATAATTTTTTAAAAATTAACAATTTATTTCAATTTGTAATTATATTCGCAACGCTTTGAAAAAAAAAGGGTCCTTCTGTAGAAACAGAACGACCTCTAACGATTGCTTGCCATATGAAAAAACTTCGAAAATATATTTAAGCCTAGGCTTTCTTGTATTTTAAAAATTGCATCTTTCGATGCTCGGCCTCTAA
>JBMLQZ010000181.1:1567-2364 GCA_049241285.1 Chitinophagaceae bacterium
TGTTTTGTTACACAAATGTATAGTACAATTTCAAGAGTAAACATTCAATTTATGGGTTATTTAATGATATCAAAAAATATTTTTAAACGCTAAAACCCTTGATAATATTGGATTTGAGACAAAAAAATACATGATGGCCAACAGATATTCTGATATATTATTTCAATTAATTCACTCTTTAGAAAAGGCTGAAAAAAGAAACTTTAAGCTATATATCAAAAGAAGTTCTGCAAAGGAAGATTTAAAAATTATTCAACTTTTTGATGCAATTGATAAGCTGAAAGATTATGATGAAAAAGTATTGCTAAAAAAACTTTCAAACATTGAGAAACCACAGCTAGCCAATTTAAAAACTCATTTATATAAACAAGTTTTAGCTAGCTTACGATTATTAAAAAGTGCCGATAATATTGATTTACAGCTGAATGAACAATTAGACTATGCACGTATTCTCTACAATAAAGGATTAAAGCTTCAAAGCTTAAAAATTTTAGAAAAAGCAAAAGAAATTGCACGAGCAAATAATAAATTTAGTTTTTTAACACAAGTAATTACGCTCGAAAAAAAAATTGAAACGCTTCACATTACACGAAGCACCTTAGAAAAAACAGAGCAACTTACACAAGAAGCAATTGAAGTAAGTGAAAGAATAAGAAGGGTAGCCAAACTTTCAAATTTAGCTTTGTTATTATATGGCTGGTACGTTAAAAACGGACATGCAAGAAACGTTGAAGACGAAAAAGATATCCGTACATATTTTAAAAATCAATTGCCCTCAAAATCTGATGCAGAAGCAG
>JBMLQZ010000182.1:0-5500 GCA_049241285.1 Chitinophagaceae bacterium
GCGATTTTCAATGAAGACGACAACGACAACTTGATTGGAATTGAGTGTATTAAAAGCAAAATATGTAACAGTATTACGACTGAAAATGAAGGAGAGGCAATTTCACATATTCGATAAATAAAATATGATAGAAGTGATTGAAAGTTAATTGTCTTTTAACCTAATGTAAAATTAGAGAAGGTTATTTGTTGATATTTTTTTAAAAAAGAACTGCACTTAATTTTTGGTGAAGGCATGCTTAAACGACTTCATTAATCGAAAAGAAAGAAAAATATGTACCAGTAACAATATTGATAATACTAGTATTATGTATAATGTTACACTCATAATTGAATGCATCATAGGCAACACATTTGCAGGTGCATTAGGTTGTTGCATGGCCATGGCTTGCTCTAATGTTTTATGCATTATAGCAGGATTCATATTTAATTGAATGAATTGTAATATTCCCGATGCTGCAAAAACAGTGGCAACTATAGCATTTACAGTAATAAAGTCACGCAAAAATGGTTTGCATTCTTGCATTTTAATAATTGCCTTTTGCAAAAAATTAAATGACCCAAATACATACAACACCACACAAATCATTAAAAAAAGTGGCAGAAATAATTGTGGATTTGCTAAAGCTACTAACAAGGTAAATAATGCAATTAAGCTGAATAGTGCAGCAAAAGGCAACAAAATATACGTAATAATTCTATAAACTTTAATAGCAATCATAGTGTAAAAATGCGTAAAATAAATGGTTGTAAAAACTATTGCTGTTGTTGTTGAACAATTGTATCAATTACAAAATGTTCTTTTTTTACAGGTACAGTAGGGGTAAATTCCATATTTATATTATTTACATCTTCAAAAATATGTCCATCTTCATAACCCACTGATACGTACACAGACAATTGTTGTTTTGCTGGTCCTTTAAAAGTTCCTTTTACCGGTGTACAATCGGCAAAATGTTTTCCTACGGCAAGTTTAATATGGTTATCGGTTACCCAAACATCGTTTGTAGGATCAATGCCTGCCCATCCATATGTAGGAATATAGGCATCTATCCAAGCATGTGTTGCACCTTCACCTCTTAGTCCATTTTTATTTGGGCAAATATATCCACTTACATATCTACAAGGAATATTTAATGAACGAAGAATTTGCAACAACACATGAGCAAAATCTTGGCAAACACCTGCTTTTACTTCTAAAATTTCGTCAACAGTTGTTTCTACAGAAGTAATTCCTTTTACATATTTGAAAGTGCTAAATACATAATGAGATGCAGCTTCAATTACAGCAGCTATTGGCTTATCAGAAGCTTGTAAATCGTAAATAATTTGTTGTATAGCAGCTTCATTGATAATGGTATCTTTTTTTAAATAATCAAATAAATGAAAGTTGTTTTTTACATCAACTGATAAATCATGCCAACTTGCTTCTTGATGATTAGGAGCAATTGCTGAAGCTTTTGTTCTAATGGTTAATTTACTTTCAATAATTAATTTGTTATGTAAAGGCAATACATTAAAAACACCTGTTCTATTGCCAAAATAATCTTTAAAAACAAAAACGTCTGGATAGTTTGTTATTTGAACGGTGTGCTCTATAATTTCTTGATCTGAAGAGGAATATGGATAAATTTTAATCTCGTTACAACTTTCTTTTATTAATCGATCGTATTCATATTTTGTAACGTGATGTATCGTATAAACAGGCATACAAATGAATTAGAAAAAGCCTTATATCTATGCATTTGAGCAATAGATAGCTTAATGATGTGAACCTAAATTATTTGCAATACTATGATAAAAAGAAAACTTTTCTATACTTATTCCATTTATACAATGTGAATAAAAATAGAAAAGTTTAAATAGTTATTTTAGTCAAATAATCATTAAGAATAGGAGAAAAAACATTGACCCAACATATTACTAAATGCTGCTAATTCACTTTTCACTTCTTCAAAAAATTCTTGTAGATTATCTTCTTTCAATGTATCAAAATCTATGTATTCAACCTTACTTAATAATCTACCAAATCGTTTAATAATAGCATCTTTTTGTTCGGTATTATTTTCTTGCAAAACATCTACCAAATATTTAGAAACCCGTGTAAGAGAATACAAAACACTACGAGTAAAATCTTTATTAAAAATTACTTGATGCAATGCATTTTCGTTGTAAGCATTGCTTCTATAAGTTTTTAAATGTAACTCGTAACCAGAAAGTGCTAGTAACATTGGACGCCATTGTAAAATATCTTTTTCATCTTTTAAATTAAAATTAATCAAGCTAAAAAACTTCTCTGCAACTTCTAAAGTAATAAAACATCTTTCTATATATCGACCAAGATTCATAAAACTCCAACCTAAACCTCTAGGCATTGTGGTATCGGTAACGCCGTTATACAAAATACTTTCTTTCATAAACATATCAATGGTTTCTAAAGCTTCGTATCCTGTAAGTTTCTCGGCAAGTGTAGGAGAATTAATAGCATGATACATGCCATTTACTTGCTCCCAAACTTCTTTGGTAATATGATCTTGAATACCTCTTGCATTTTCTCTAGATTTACCTAAAATGTTTTTTAAAGAATTTACATTGCTATTGTCTAGTAATAATGTATTCAGCACTTCTTGAGTATTCAATTTCATGCTGTCAATTTCAGCCTCAGAGCTGTATGTAAAAATTTCTAAAATATGTTTCCAGCTCAAATTGTTACTTACACCTTTATCAAACATCAGTATATAGTTAGTCATGGTGCAACGTAACAATCCATCAGCACGTTCCATGTATCTATTTGTCCAAAAAAGAGAATCAGCAATTCTACTAAGCATACATTATGTTTTTAAAAAGTGGCTTTTATGGCACCCTGTTTTTAGAATATTTTTTATCTCAATTTTATTATTGCAAACAAGTTGTATTATTCAACAACTACTAAAAAAACAACTGTTACTCAATTACCCAAGTATCTTTACTTCCACCACCCTGAGATGAGTTTACTACTAAACTTCCTTCTCTTAAAGCAACTCTTGTAAGACCACCAGGTACAATTTGCACACCATCTGGTCCACATAAGGCATAAGGCCTTAAATCAACATGTCTAGGAACAAATTTTCCATCTATAAAACAAGGAACGGTAGAAAGTTTAATAATAGGTTGAGCAATAAAATTCCTAGGTTCTGCTTCTACTGCTTTAATAAAATCTACAATTTCAGTTTCTGAAGCACTATTACCCATTAACATACCATAACCACCAGATTGATTGGTACGCTTAATTACCATTTTGGTGATGTTGGCAAATACATGTTTGCGTTGTTCTTCATCGCTTAGCTCATAGGTAGGTACGTTTGGTAAAATTGGATCTTCATTTAAATAATACTTAATCATTGCTGGCACATAATTGTAAACCGCTTTATCGTCTGCAACACCATTACCTAAAGCATTTACTATAGCCACATTGCCTTTTCTATATGCACCAATTAAACCAGGCACACCAAGTAAACTATCTTTTCTAAATACTAATGGATCTAAAAACTCATCGTCTACCCTTCTATAAATAACATGAACTTGTTTTAAACCATTAGTAGTTTTGGCATAAACCTTATGATTATCTACTAATAAGTCTCTTCCTTCAACCAATTCAATTCCCATACTTCTTGCTAAAAAAGTATGTTCATAATAAGCAGAATTATATACACCAGGTGTAAGTAAAACTACATTTGGATTGCTTAATTGTGCAGGTGCTAGTTGTAACAAAATTTGATGTAGCATTAATGGATAATTACTAACCATTTTTGCTTTACTACTAAATAATAAATCTGGAAACAACCGTTTAGTAACCTCTCTATTTTCTAACATATAACTTACGCCACTAGGTGTACGTAAATTGTCTTCTAAAATATAAAAGGTACCATCATCACCTCTAATTAAATCAATACCACTGATATGTACATAAATATCATGTGGTACTTGAATACCAAATACTTCTCTTGTAAAATGTGGACAGCTAGCAATTAATTCTGCAGGAACAATGCCATCTTTAATAATTTCTTGGCTATTATACACATCTTTCAAAAACATATTCAACGCTTTTAAACGCTGTTTAATGCCTTTTTCTACATGACTCCATTCTGCTGAAGTAATAATACGAGGAATAATATCGAAAGGAAATATACGCTCAATGCCAGCATTATCGCTGTAAACAGTGAAAGTAATACCCTGATTCATGAACAATTCACTGGCAAGTTTATCTTTCTGATGTAAAGCCTCAACAGGTAAATCTTGTAAAGCCTCAAATACTTTTTTGTACTGATCACGTATAGAATTGCCCGTATTCATTTCATCCCAAATACCAGGCTGTGTAGTGTATTGTTGCCATAAATCAGCACTATTCATAAGCATAATTTTAAAGGGAAAAAAAGTGAAAATTTTGTTGAATTGTCACTGCTTGAAAGATAGGTATAAAAACAATTATGATAAAACAATCAAGAGTACATTTTTTAAAAAAGATGAAAAAAACATATTGATTTGATAGTTTTTTTGAAGAATTGTACAAAATTTAAATTATTATCTACCAAAAACATAGGATTTATGAAGAAACAATCAATATTGAAAAAAATAATAATTGATATAAAAGGGTAATTATTATTGTATTAAAAGCGAATGAAACTTTGCCAACTCTTGCTTTTCAAGAATAGTTAAAGGTGTATTGTTTTGTATTTTAGATTGAAAAAACAAGACTCTTTTATGTTGTGGATATTTAGTTAAAATAGCAGAAATAAAGCTAATTGAAGCAGTATCTTGTTGGTTTTCAGTTGGCTTAACTTGAATAGGGGTTTTATCTTTTGTAGGCATTTTAGCAATATTGGCCTCTAGCGTTGCTAACCAACCTTGAGGCATATCAGTAACTTTTTTTGCCTTTAATAAAAGTCCTTCCATTTGTTTTTTAGTAAGCCATCCTCTTTCTTCATACTGGTGCATTAAACTCATGATAAACAAAGCATCTTTATTGGCTTCATAACAAGCATTTAGAATTTTATCTATTACATCTAAAGTTCCTTTCTTTTTTGCATCCATATATGTTGTATAAAAACAGTTGAAAATAAGTAACTTCTTGTATTGCTTCTTCAACTAAATAACTAATAGCAAAATATGGTATTTATTTAACTACATAAAAAAAGCCCATTCATCTAGTTTACTACAATGAATGAGCTTTATGATATAAAAATTACCTTAGGCTTTATCCTTAATATTTAGTTGAATCTGCAATTCTGTTAATTGCTTTTCATCAATGCTACTTGGTGCATCTAACATTACATCTCTACCACTGTTATTTTTAGGAAAAGCTATAAAATCTCTAATGCTTTCGCTTCCGCCTAAAATAGCACATAATCTATCAAATCCAAAAGCTAAGCCTCCATGTGGTGGTGCTCCATATTCAAAAGCACCTAATAAAAATCCAAATTTATGATTGGCTTCTTCTTCAGTCATTCCTAAAGCGGCAAACA
>JBMLQZ010000183.1:0-1432 GCA_049241285.1 Chitinophagaceae bacterium
TTTAGAGGCAACTTTGAAAATTCAGTAGTTGGAATGGCTATTTTAAATGAGCAATTAGAATGGATTGAAGTAAATGAACAACTTTGTAATATACTAGGCTACTCGAAAGATGAGTTGAAAACCAAAAAGTTAAAAGACATTACACACAGTGCTGATGTAGAAGAAGATTTTAGATTATTACAATTGATTATTGATGGAAAACTCAACAATTATCAAATTGAAAAGCGTTTTTTACATAAAAAAGGAACCGTTGTTTCTGTCATTTTATCTTGTGCTGTTGTAAGAAACGAACAACAAAAAATTATTCATATCTTAAAACAAGTTATTAATATTTCTAACTTAAAACAAGCAGAAACAGAAGTAAAACAATTGTTAGAAGTTACGAAAGAACAAAATGGTCGGTTACAAAACTTTGCCCATATTGTTTCTCATAATTTAAGGTCTCATTCTGTAAATATTTCTTTTTTAATAGATGTGCTTTGTAAAGAAAAAGAAAGTTTTGCAACAAATAATACCTTACAACTACTTTCAAAGGCATCAAATAATTTACATGATACCATTCATAATTTGAATGAAGTGGCTAATATTAATAATTCTATTCAAAAAAATATTCCAATTAGCTTGTATGATAGTACTGTTAAAGCTGTAGAAAATGTAGCTGCATTAGCCGAAGCTGCTCATGTAAACATTATTAACCATGTGCCAAAAAATACCATGATTTATGGTATACCTGCTTATGTAGATAGTGTGTTATTGAATTTTTTAACCAATGCTATTAAATATAAATCTCCTGAAAGAGAAGCGTATATTAAAATTAATACCAAACAAAGAGACCAATATGTAGATATATCTTTTGAAGATAATGGACTAGGTATAGATTTAAACAGACATGGAGCTAAATTATTTGGTATGTATAAAACTTTCCATCAGCATCCAGATGCTAGAGGCATAGGATTATTCATTACAAAAAACCAAGTTGAAGCTATGGGAGGAAAGATAGAAGTTGAAAGTGAATTAAATAAAGGAACTAAATTCGTAATATCGCTAAAAGCATGAAAAAAGCAAGTACCATTTGTATTATAGATGATGATAGTATTTATACTTATGCATTAAAGTATTTAATAAATTTTTCTAAATTGTTTTCTGAAATTATTGAGTATCCTAATGGAAGAGATGCATTTTATGCATTTGAAAAACAAATTAAAGAAGGAGCTACTTTACCCGATGTAATTTTACTTGACATTAACATGCCTATTTGGAATGGCTGGCATTTTCTAGAGGAGCTAGAAAAAAGTCAATACCATCATTTAAATGTGTACATAATGACAAGTTCTATTAATTCCTACGATAAAAACAAAGCAAAGTCTTTTTCTTTTATAAAAGGATTTTTTGAAAAACCTTTAGGTGAAGATGATTTAAAGAAACTATCTAT
>JBMLQZ010000184.1:0-6281 GCA_049241285.1 Chitinophagaceae bacterium
GGTAAACATGGTTTTTAAGAAAGGCTGCATTGTTGTGTGAATGTTGTTAAATGCAGCTAACACTTCATCGGCAGTTTTGTAAGGCATAAATTGTTTGTCGGTTTTTAAAAACTCGAAAAATGCTTTTAAATCGCCTTTAAAACCAACTTGTGTTTTTACATTTTCCATTTCAGCCTTAATACGTTGTACTTCTGCAAGGCCTGTTTGGTAAATTTCATCGGCAGTTTTGTTGGTTGTAGTCCAATATCTTACTAAATAATTGTAGTATTTATCACCATTTTTAATATCGTTAATACCGCTAGAGGTTCTTGCTTTTGGCAAATATTCATTCTCTAAAAACTCACCTAATTTTTGGTACGATGCAATAATATTTTCTTGAATAGCTTTTGTATAATCTGCAGTTATTTTTTGTTTGTCAGCAGCAGAAAAGCTAGCAGGTATTTTTTGAATGGGTCCATAAAACAAATGTTTAGTAACATCGTTTGTAACCATATCTTTCATTTGAGGAAGCATTTTTTCTACCAAAGATTTTGGTAAAACCACATTTTGTTCCAACCCTCTTTTAAAATACGTAATGGCACTATCTGTCCATACAGTAAAGGCTTTCATACGTTGCAGCCAATTGTTGTAATCTTGAACTGTTTCAAAAGGTTGATTTCCTTCACCACTACCTAATTGTCCCATAGAAAGTGTTAAACCATCAAATTGATTGGTAGGCATTAAATGGTTGTTATAGGTTAATCCTTCCAAACTCATATTCATTTCTCTCAAGAAAATATCATAGCTAATTTGATCGTTGTTGTTTAAATTTTCTCTTTCAAACTTGGTAACAAAGGTTTTGTATTTGTTATAAAATTCGGCAAGTTTTTTTCTGTAGCTATCTGTAAAATCTGCATATAATTTATCGTTGTATCTATTGTCACCGGCTGCTGTAGCTTCTAATGGAAAAAGCTGTAAACGTTCTTCATAATATTGTTCAAAAAGTGCAGCTAGTTCTTTATTGTTTTCTTTGGTATCGTTCATATTACTCAATTTACAGGCAGAAAAAAACATGGCACAAATGGTAATGGCAATAGTTAGCTGCTTCATATTTATTAATTTTAAAAATATTATTGGTTGTAAAGCGAAAGGTAGCGTATAGTTTAATAAATATAAAACCCTTCATCCGTTTTTCTACCTAATTTATTCTCGTTTACTTTTTGTTGTTGTAAAAAAGAGGGGCGTAATCTTTCAGGCTTGCCCAATTGTTCGTACACAATTTTACTAACGTTCAGATTAATATCTAATCCAATTAAATCCATTAGCTTAAATGGTCCCATTTTAAATCCTAAAGTTTCCATCATGTCATCTACATTTTTAATAGATGCATGATTGTTTTCTACCAAACGCATAGCTTCTAAATAGTAATGCCTAGCAACACGGTTAACAATAAAACCAGGAGCATCTTTACAAACCACAGCTACCTTATTTAACCGATTGGCAAGTAAAAGTAATTTTTGAACATAAACTGAATTTGTACACGGTGTTTCTATAATTTCAACCAATTTCATTAAAGGTGCTGGATTAAAAAAATGCATTCCTACAACTCTTTCAGGGTTTACAATATTATTTGCAATGGCCGTAACTGAAATGGAAGAAGTATTGGTTGCCAATATTGTTTGAGAATGGTTAATTATTGCTAGTTTTTCGAATAGTTGTTGTTTTATTTCTAACTGTTCAACAATTGCTTCAATAACAACATCTGCTTTACAATCATTTATTTCTGTGGTAAAAACCAAATTTTCTAGGATTGAATTTGCTTCTGTAGTCGAAATTTTTTGTTTGTTAACTAACGCAAAAATTTGAGTTTGTATCTGTTGTTTACTTTTTTGTAATACAGATTCTTGTACATCAAAAACTATTGTTTTAAAATTATTTTGAGCACAAAGTTGAGCAATTCCGCTACCCATAGTGCCGGCTCCACATACAGCAATCGTTTCTATTTGCATCAATTTGTAGTTTTTGTAAAGGTAATTGCTAACACAATACCCATGTTTTCCACTAAAGTGTACTAGTAAAATTGTAGCACAAGCAAGTTTACTATTTTTACAGCATGGCTTTAGAACAATTAGACCTTTTTGGAAATATTGTACATGATGTTGTTGTAAAAAAAGAAAAACAAGCATCTGTTATTCATGCTGAGTTGCCCGCTGCAAAAGTGGAAGAACTGTCGAATGATATTACGTTAACCGAAACTGAACTAAATACTGCCGAAGTTGAAAATGACGAACTACAAACAGTAGCTTCTAATGAATCATTAACAGATTCAAAAGCATCGCTTATTTTTTTAGAGGATAATGAACCTACCGATGTACCAATTTATAAAGACGATAAAATTGTTGTTAAATTAAAAGCCAAACAACCCGTAACAGTAACTGAAAATGAACCAGCTCAAATAAGTTCATTAAACAATAAACGGGGTAGAAAATCATACAAAGAACTAGAAGCTACAGCCGATTTAATTAATGTGCCAGATGATGAAACCTTACAAAAAAAACTTTATTATGGTATAGGAGAAGTTGCTGAATGGTTTAACGTTAATGCATCGCAAATTCGATTTTGGGAAAATGAGTTTGATATTCTGAAACCTAGAAAAACCAAAAAAGGCGATAGGTTGTTTAGGATAGAAGACATTAAAAATTTACAATTAATTTATCATTTGTTACGAACCAGAAAGTTTAGTATTGAAGGAGCAAAAGATTATTTAAAAACCCATAAAGAGCAAGCAGATGTTAATTTTGAGATTACTCAATCATTAACTAAGTTTCGTTCTTTTTTGTTAGAGCTAAAGGCCAACTTGGGAAATTAATTAGCGGCGTAAATACAACAAATGAAAAATCTAACATTCATCAGTATTATATCAGTTTTGTTAATGGCTTGTTCTTCTACCCAAAAAGCCATGCAATACACTGTAATAAAAGATAGCAATACTACAATTTTAAAGGGTTACATTTCAAGAACCATTCTTGAAAAAGATACTACATCCAAGTGGTTTAAAGAAAACATGCGGTATGGTACACCTAATCAAGAAGCTGTAAATGCTTTTGCCAAAAACAAAGATGCTTTCTCCTTGATTGTGTTTGGTGGAACATGGTGTGAAGACACACAAAACTTATTACCAAGGCTGTATCAATTAACCGATAAAAGTGGTTTTCCTGAAAATAAAATTCAACTAATAGCAGTAGATCAACAAAAACAAACCATTCTTAATTTACATACCAAGTACGCTATACAAAATGTTCCAACATTTATTGTTATTCAAAATGGAAAAGAAGTAGGTAGAGTTGTAGAATATGGAACTATCGGAGATATTACTAAAGAATTAGGAGCCATTGTACAGCGATTATCATCATTATAATAACCAACCTAAAAGTAAACATGCCAACACAATAAAGGGTGGCTTTACTTGCGTAGTTTGTAACATGATAAAGGTAACCAGCATAACAGCAACATCTATAATTGCTAATGCTATATTATCAGTGTTTTCATGTACAAGAATATCTTTTATCAGATACATAGTTGCACCACACATAACACCAACTACTGCTGCATTAATTCCTTCTAGCGAACGATAAATAACTGCATACTTTTTTAAATTATGCCAAACAGGAAAAAAAAATAATACCAACAAAGCACTTGGTAAAAAAATGCCTATCGCTCCTAAAAAGCAACCCATTAATTGGGTAGCAAATTCATCAGTTTCTCTTAATACCATTCCTCCGGTAAAAGCACCTATGGAAAATACTGGTCCAGGAATGGCTCTAACAATTCCTGAACCGGTTAAAAAATCGTTTTTCGACATTTCAAGTACATCTCTTTTGCTTTGCTGAATATGTTCGGTTTTAGGTCTTACAACATACTGTTCATACATCATGGGCATTAATACATCTCCACCACCAAACACCAAGCTTCCAAAACGATAGTTATTTTCAAACACGTTAAATGCTTTATGATTTCTCCAGTTTTCTTTGGTTGAAGTTTCAGAAAGGTAACCAGCTATTGCAAATAGAGATAAAAAAATGACAATATTTCCCCACTTAATTCTCTTAGGAGGAACCCCTTTTTGCGGAATTCTTTTATTACTAATATTGGTGGCAATTCCTGCAACAAGCATTAACGATGGAAAAATCCAAGGACTTTTGAAATAAATAAAAGTAAGTATTGCACCAACAATCAAAATACTTTTGGTGATAGTATTTTTAATGGCAATTTTATAAATCCTAAAAGCAGAATAGGCAATAAACGCAATAGCCATGGGCTGAACAAATCTAAAAATATGGGTACTAATGGCTTTATCTGAAAAATAATCTAGCAAAAACGAAAGTGCACCCATTATAATACAGGCAGGTGTAATCCAAATAGCTAAAGTAAGTATGGCTAAAACAATACCCCCTCTTTTATAGCCAATTAATGTAAGTGTTTGCGTAGATGAAGCTCCAGGAAGCATATTGCAAAAGCTTACAAAGTCAAGTAGTTCCTTTTCGGTAACGTCTTTTCTGGTTTTTACAAATGTTTTCAGCATCATTCCATAATGACCTTGAGGGCCACCAAATGCAGTGACGCTATGTAGCAACACAGATTTTAAAAACGGAACATGTCTGAATAATTTTTTCAATGCAATAGGGGATATTACTTAAACAAGGTAAAGTAAAATATTTTATTTCAAACAAAGTTTGTTTAAAAAACCCTTTCGATTGGCGTAATTATCATTAACAGAAAATGTTAGTTTGCTACTTCTTCAGCAACAAATTCTTTTTCTTTTTTCCACCATTTGTAGCCTATAAATGCTATAACAGCTAAGGGAGCAAACATTAAATATAAAATACCGGTGTTTAATGAACTAGCAGGGCCTTCACCAAGTTGTGCTGCTGTTTTAGTACAAATACTGCATTGTGCAAATACTGAATTAAAGGCAATATTGCCAATAAAAAAACATATCAAAAAAATGAGCATTTTACACTTCATCATCCTATTTTTTGCAAATATATACTTAGTAACAGCGTTTTAATTTTCTTGTTTAGTAATTATTCATTTATGGTTGGGCTTTTTAATTCTCTGCTAGTATTTCCAGATAAATGTATTACTATTGTTATCACCTTTTTCTTCTTAAAAAACATTTCACCTTATCATTCTTGTAAAAGAGGGTGCCTAATAAAATGTTTTGTATGAAAAAAATGACCGTAGGAATTGTTGGTTTTGGAAAAACTGGACAGTTTGTAGTTCATGAGTTTTTAAAAGATCCTTTTTTTGAAGTGCTTTGGGTAATTCGAAAATCGAATAAATCTACCGATAAGTTTGCTAGTAATTTATTAGGGTATGAAGAATCTTTTGCACCCATTTTTAGTGTAAATGAAGTTGATAGTACCTTTTTTAGAGAACAACAAGTAGATATAATCATTGATTTTTCTGATGCTGCTGGTTATCATATTTATCAACAAGCGGTAAAAGATGGTACTAAGCTAGTTTCTGCTATTTCAAAATATGAAGCTGCGGATATTGCTGCATTACAACAACTTTCTACACATGCTGCTGTTTTATATTCACCCAATATTACCCTTGGAATAAATGTGCTGTTATTGGGTTCAAAAATTCTGCAAAAAATTGCACCACATGCAGATATTGAAATTATTGAAGAACATTTTAGGGCAAAAAACGAAACATCTGGTACAGCTTTAAAAATTGCACAAGCCCTTTCTTTAGACGCTGAAAAACATGTTAATTCAATACGTGTTGGCGGAATTATTGGCAAGCATGAAGTAATTTTTGGATTGCCTAACCAAACAATTCGGTTAATTCATGAAAGTATTAGTAAAGCTGCTTTTGGTCAAGGAGCCATTTTTGCTGCAAAAGCTTTACAATTTAAACCAAATGGAATGTATACAATGGAAAAAATTATTGCAGACATGTTCGATAGTAGTCAACCCGTATATTAGAATTATTAAGGAATATTATTCCGATACCACTACATTTCTATTAAAACTTTCTTCTAATGAAATAAACGTTTCTGTTCGTTCAATACCTTTTATTTTTTGCAATTCATCATGCAAAACAAATCTTAATTCTTGAATGTCTTTACAAACAATTTCAGCAAACATGCTGTAATTACCAGTTGTATAGTTAACACGAACTATTTGTGGAATCTTTTTTAATTCTTTTGCTACGGTATCGTATAATGAACTTTTTTCTAGATATACACCAATAAATGCAATTACATCGTAACCAAGTGCTTTAAGATCAATACC